>JANPCS010000001.1:0-2514 GCA_031431065.1 Hyphomicrobiales bacterium
AAACAGCAAATCGAGTTTGAGAGAAAAAATGATAATCTCCGTCGCGGGAACAAGAGGCGTTCAGCCTCAAGCGCGTGCATGATGATGACAGCAGCCGGAGATGGAGTGCCGCAGGCACGGCAGCGCCCACGCAATCAAGTCCAGCGGTTCAGATCGATGATGTGACGAATGCGCGCCTAAAGCGCGTGACGTACGCTATCCACCCGAGGCCCCGAGCCTCTGAGCGGCCCGGAGTTCAGCAGCGCGTAAAAATATTTCCCATGGCTGACTCCTCTTCCAATTTGCGTGAACGGGCTCATAGCACCGATTGGCGGGGAATGAAAGTAACTCTAGGAAAACGAAGTTAAGTGTTGCAGCCGCGACACACCTTATCCGTAAGCCCTGGCCAGCACATCCGACAGGCGCCTGGCGAAAGCCGCCGGATCGGGCACCGGTTCGCCTTCGAGAATGAAGGCCTGGTCGAGCAGCAATTCGGCGGCATCGCCAACCGATCCCGCCCCCTTGGCCGCCGCCGAAGCGGCCAGCGCCTTGATCAGCGGGTGCCCGGTGTTGATCTCGAGACTGGGGGCCGATACCGAGACGCCGGAATCCTTCTGGCGCGACAGCAGCTTCTCCAGGGTGCGGTCCATCTCGCTGTCGTTGACGAGGCAGACGGCGCTATCGGTCAGGCGCTTCGAACTTCTCACATCCTTGACGCGCGTCCCCAGCGCCTGTTTCACTGCGGCGATCAGCACCGCCGATGCGGCATCGGTTTCGACCCGCGGCCCCACGTTATCCTTGAGCTTGATGAGATCGAGATCGGCTGCCCCTTGCGTCACCGACTTGAACGGCTTGCCGTCAAAACCCAGCGCCGTCCTCACCCAGAATGAATCGACCGGATCGGTCAGCAGCAGCACTTCGACATCGCGCGCCTTGTAGCCTTCGAGCTGCGGGCTGGACTTGGCCTTGGCGGCATCTTCGGCGGTCAGGTAATAAATGGCGGTCTGGTTTTCCTTTAGCCCCGCCACATAATCCTTGAGGCTCACCCAGTCGCCCCTGGTGGTCTTGAAGCGCGCAATCTCGTAGAGCTGGTCGCGGCGCTCCATGTCTTCGTAGAGGCCCTCTTTCAGAACCGGCCCGAAGACCTCCCAGATTTTCTTGAAATTTGCTTCTTCACTCTCCGCCAACTTCTTCAGTTCGCCGATCACTTTGTTGGTGACAGCCTTGCGCATCGCCGCGACCTGCGGATTGTTCTGCAGCATCTCGCGCGACAGGTTCAGGGGCATGTCCTCGCTATCGATGACGCCGCGCACGAAACGCAGGTAAGCGGGGAGGATCTCGACATCGTCGGCAATATAGACGCGCTTCACATAGAGTTTCTGGCGGCCGCGGCGTTCGGGATCGTAGAGGTCGAAGGGCCGCTCGCCCGGTACATAGAGCAGCACGGTATATTCATGGCGGCCCTCGGCGCGGTAATGGATGGTCACCGCCGGATCGGAATAGATGCCGGAGATGTGGCCGAAGAATTCCTTGTGCTGCTCCGGGGTCACATCGGTCCTGGGCCTGGTCCAGATGGCGTTGGCGCTGTTGATCTGGCGCGTTGTATCGGAACCGATCGCCAGCCGGATCGGATGCGCCACATGATCGGAGTAAGCCCTGACGGCGCTCTCGATCTTCCAGTCCTCGAGGAATTCCAGGGCGTCGTCCTTCAGGTGCAAGACGATCGACGTGCCGCGCGGCGCTTGTTCGACCGCTGTCACGGTGAAGCTGCCCGTGCCATCCGAGGACCACATGGCGGCTGCCGTCTCGCCCGCCCGGCGCGAGATGACATCGACTTTTGAAGCGACGATGAATCCGGAATAAAAGCCGATGCCGAACTGGCCAATCAAGTGCAGCTCGCCTTGCGCCGTCTTGGCTTTTTCGACAAACGCCTGTGTCCCGGATCTGGCGATGGTGCCGAGATTGTCGATCAGCTCATCGGCACTCATGCCGATGCCGGTATCGGCGATGGTCAGCGTCTTGGCGGTCTTGTCGGGCGTGATGGTGACGTCAAGGCCGGGCGCGCCCTCCAGAAGTTCAGGGGCGGCAATCGCCTCGTAACGCAGCTTGTCGAGGGCATCCGCCGCGTTGGAGATCAGTTCGCGCAGGAACACGTCGCGGTCGGAATAGACCGAATGCACCATGAGCTGCAGCAGCTTGGCCACCTCGGCCTGGAATGCGTGAGTCTGAATGTCATGGGTCTCGCTACCGGTCGTGGCGCCGGTGTTTTTGGTCTTGGACTTGGCCATCTTGCACTTGCCTCAAACGCTGGCCGGATGATCCGGCGGCTGCCATATCGGATGCGCCGGGCAGCCGGTCAAGAGCCCAAAAAAACGGCCGGCACCCGACAAGGGCACCGGCCGCTACGCAAACGCCTCACAGACTTGGACTTTGGAATAGGCAGGCCCGGCTGGCTGAACGAGCACCGGGGGGCTGGGGGGCTGAATTTCCGAAGCTCAACGCCAGCCGGGCCTTGGAGGCAACAATGAATGTATC
>JANPCS010000002.1:0-1805 GCA_031431065.1 Hyphomicrobiales bacterium
CCTTTCAGGACCTTGATCGAATTGGCATCGTAGGTGCCGCCATTGCCTGCATTGTCCACGTCTGACATCTGCTTCCCATCACTTCTTTTACCGTTCCGTTCTCCACATGGAAGACGGTGCCGTCTGTGCCCAGTCCTTCGAACAGCTGGGCGTCCGTTCCGGTCATCCAGCTCTGGCTGCCAAGGGCCGCCAGTGCCTGCAACAAACTCAAACGCCGGGTCTGGTCGAGATGCGCCGCCACCTCATCCAGCAATAGCACAGGCGCGAGCCCGGTCCTGGCCTTTACCGCCCTGGCTTGCGCCAAAATCAGCCCGATCAGCAGCGCCTTCTGCTCGCCCGTCGAGCACAGCCCCGCCGCCACCTGCTTTGGTCCGTGGATCACCATGAGATCGCTGCGATGCGGGCCCCGGAGCGTTCGTCCGGCGGCCCGGTCGAGCCGCCGCGAATCGCAGAGAATACCACGATATTCGTCCTCGACACGCACGGCCGGCGTGGTGGCAATCCTGGCTTCGATTTCACCGTCGACCGAAATCTCGCCCCACGGGAAAGAGCTTTCCCCGCGCGTCTCCCTTATATGCGATTGCAGGGCCTCAAGGCCAACCAATCTGGCGGCCGCAATGGCCACCGCGGCCTCGGCCATATGGGCCTCGAGGCTCGACAGCCAGGCGGCATCTGGGCGTTGCTCCTCAAGCAGCAGGTTGCGTTCGCGCATCACCTTTTCGAACATCAGGATGCGGGCGCCGTGCTCCGGATCGAAGGCCGTCACCAGGCGGTCGAGAAACCGCCTGCGGTCGGAGGCCGGTCCGGCAAACAGCCGGTCCATGGCGGGCGTCAGCCACAGCATCCGCATATGGGCGCCCAGTGTCCCTGAACTCTTCTGCGCCTGGCCATCGATCACCACCAGGCGGCCCACGCTATCGCCTGCCTCGGACTGGCTGCTCCAGCCGGTGCCGAGCGATACCGGGCCGTTGGCGGTCATGACTTCTGCCGAAATCGCCCAGCTGCCGGCGCTGCCCTGCCGCACCAGATCCTCGAAGGCAGCACCACGAAGTCCACGGCCCGGCGCCAGCAGGGAGATCGCTTCAAGTATGTTGGTCTTGCCCGCGCCATTGGCACCGGTCAGCGCCACCAGCTTTGTGCCGGCGGTCAGGCGCAATCCTGCGTGGTTGCGGAAATCCGTCAACGTCAGCCGGGTGATGGCAAGGGTGGAAGAATCAGTCACAAGCCGAGGTTTACACCCGCATCGGCATCAGCACATAGAGCGCCTGAGCGTCACCGGGATCGCGGATGATGGTGGGCGAGCCACTATCGGCAAGCTGCAACAGCATGGCGTCCGACTTCATCTGTCCCGCCACATCCATGAGATAGCGCGAATTGAAGCCGATATCGATCGGATCGGCGTCGTAAGAGCAGCTGAGTTCTTCTTCGGCTGAACCAGAATCGGGATTGTTGACGGTCAGCGTCAGTTTTCCGGGGCTGATCTGGAGCTTTACAGCGCGGCCCTTTTCCATCGAAATGGTCGAGACGCGATCAACGGCGGTCGCAAAGCTCCGGGTATCGATTTCCAGCATCTTCTCGTTGTTGCGCGGAATGACGCGCTCGTAATCCGGGAAGGTGCCGTCGATGAGCTTCGAGGTCAACACCAGATCGCCCGCCGAGAAACGGATCTTGGAGGGCGACAGCGACACCTCGACATTGCCATCGACGGTTTCGAATAGTTTCACCACTTCCAGCACGGTCTTGCGCGGCACGATGATGCCGGGCATGCCCTTGGCGCCCTTGGGCAAGGCGACCTGGGCTTGGGC
>JANPCS010000003.1:0-2300 GCA_031431065.1 Hyphomicrobiales bacterium
TCCCCCGTCCCACCGCCGCTCTTCCGAACTTGTCCCGGATCTTGTCGACCGCCAGCTCCGCCTTGGCTCTGGTGGCGGTGCTGGCGTCGAGGGTTTCGGTTTCGGTTTTTGGATCGGCGGGGCCAAGCGTTGAGATGCCGACGCCGATCAGGCGGAAGGCGGTGCCGGTGGCTTCGCGCTGGAGGAGGGGGAGGGCGGCGTCATAGATGCGGTTGGCGAGCAGCGTGGGGTCGGCGAGGCTCGCGTTACGGGTGCGGAGTTTGAAATCCGCCGTCTTGAGTTTCAGCACCACTGTCTGGCCCGCCACCCCCTCGGCCTTGGCGCGGCGCGAGACTTTTTCGGCCAGCGGCCACAGGATGCGCTCAAGCTCGGCGCGGTTTGAAATGTCGGTGTTGAAAGTCGTCTCGGCGCTGATCGATTTTGAATGATCGTCAGTCGAGACGTAGCGGTCATCCTCACCGCGCGACAGGTGATAAAGCCTGAGCCCCATGCTGTGATAGCGGCGCATCAGTTCGTTTCTATCCATCGACTGCAGCTGGCCGATCATGGTGATGCCGTCCTTCGCCAGATGCTCCTGCATCGCCTTGCCGACGCCCCAGATGAAGCCGACGGGCTTTTGCGCCAGAAAGCTTAAGGTCTCGGCCTTGCCCAGCACCGAAAAGCCGCGCGGCTTTTCGAGATCGGACGCAAGCTTGGCGAGGAACTTGTTGTGCGACAGGCCGGCCGAGGCCGAGATGCCGATTTCCGTCTGGATGCGGGCGATGAGATGAGCGAGCGTCAGCGCCGGGCTCATGGCGTGCAGGCGCGCCGTGCCTGTAAGATCGAGGAACGCTTCGTCGATCGAGATCGGCTGCACCAGCGGCGTGACACTCATCATCAGCTGGCGGACCTGGCGGCCGGCCTCCGCGTATTTCGCCATTTCGGGCTTGATGACCACGGCCTCGGGGCAGAGCTTCAGGGCCTTGAACATCGGCATGGCGGATTTGACGCCGCGGATGCGGGCGATGTAGCAGGCGGTGGAGACGACACCGCGGACGCCGCCGCCGATGATCAGCGGCTTGTCGTTGAGATCGGGGTTGTCGCGTTTTTCGACGGCGGCATAAAACGCATCGCAATCGATATGGGCGATGGCGAGCTTATGCAATTCGGGGTGGCGGAGCAGGCGCGGGCTGCCGCAGGCCCGGCAGCGGCGTTCGGCATCCGTTGTTGGCGCAAAACAATCGCGGCAGAAGCCCGGTGTCGCGGCGCTGTCATCCATGAAATGAATACTAGCCTCAATGCCGGTTTTGCGAAACACTGGTCATCGAAACACTGGACATGGGCGCGGCTAAGGGAGGCAATACGATGTACAAGCTTTACAACGTCAAGACCTGGGGTTCGCTGTCGATCCATCTGCTGCTGGAAGAGCTGGGGGTGCCCTATACCAATATCTGGATGACGGGCGAGCAGGTGAAGGACCCTGAATACCGCGCCATCAATCCCTTGGGCATGGTGCCGGCGCTGGGGCTGGCGGATGGGCGTTCGCTCTATGAGTCGGCGGCGATCGTGAGTTTTCTGGTGGCGGCGCATCCCGATGGCGGCATGTCGCCGGAGATCGGCAGCGACGCCTATGGCGAGTTCATGAGTCTGCTGCACCTGATGAGCACCGAGCTTTATCAGACCAACAACTTTTGCGCCCCGGGAAGCGCCTATGCTGTGACTGCGGAACAGGACAAGCATGTGGTGGCGGTCGCCATGGAGCGCACTGACGGCTACTGGCGGATACTCGATGAGCGGCTGGCCAAACAGGGGCCGTGGCTGATGGGCGAGGATTTCTCGGCGCTCGATCTCTATTGCTTCATGCTGACGATCTGGGGCAAGCCCACCGAAAAGGCCCTGCTGGGGCGCTTCAAGGCGATTGCCCGGCTGGCATCAGCGGTGCGCGCGAGGCCCAAGCTCAAGGCAGCACTTGAGTCGCATGGGGTGATGGAGCTCGGGGGCTATGGCGGGTAGATTCGGATTTCGCCCCCCGTTTGTCATCCCCGGACTTATTCCGGGGACCCATTGTGCCGCAGCCTCGACGTCTTGAGCATGTTGACGGATGGGTCGCCGGAATAAATCCGGCGATGACAATCATTGTTGGGGGTGGCCTACCCCGAAATCAGTTCCAGAATATGCGGGCGGGCTTCCGTCCAGCTGCCGGTGCGCAGCGACACATAATCCAACGGCTCAAGATGGCGGGCGAAACGTTCGTCGTGGAGGAAGTGCACCAGATGCACATCCGGCGCGTGGTCGTAAGCCGACGCGATGAAGGACGGGCT
>JANPCS010000004.1:0-15064 GCA_031431065.1 Hyphomicrobiales bacterium
CTCGGCCAGATGCTGACCGGCATTGGCGGCGAAGGCATCGGTCATCACATTCGGCAAAGTCGCCGACTTCAAGAGATTGCCGGCAGCGACGCAGTCGCGTTGCTCGGATACGCCATGGAGCCCAAGGATGTTCTTGCCTGACCACGATGCTGAATTCCCTTGGCGGTCCACCGCCGTCAACTGGCGGAAATCGATGTGCGGCCGGCCGTGGATTGCCGCATTAATTGAATCCCTTGCGCTAAAACCTTGCGACATCAGATCAAGCAGCAACGGACCCAGGTTTGGATCAGTGACATTTTGCGTGGCGACCGCGCCAACACCGGCGCGGCCGTGCGGGCAGCGGGCGCCCACGGCGATCGACGATGTGGCGATGGCAACTCCGAAGGCTCCCGATTTCGCGCAGCGGCCGGCGATGGAAAAGGTCATGGCCCTAATCCGGAATGACAGCGGTGACTTCGATTTCCACCAGCCACTCAGGCCTGGCAAGCGCGGTGACGACGAGGCCTGTCGAGCATGGGAAAACGCCCTTCAGCCACTTGCCCATTTCGCGATAGACGTCCTGGCGGTAACGGATGTCGGTCAAGTAAACCACGATGCGGCAAACGTGATCCATGTGACCGCCGGCTTCCTCCATCAGCAGCTTGATGTTGGCCATGGTCTTGGCGGTCTGCGCCGTCGCGTCGCCGACATGCAGCGATTGGCGGGTGTCCAGATCCTGCGAAACCTGGCCACGGACAAACACCATCGCGCCTTTGGCGACCACCGCCTGACACAGGTCGTTGTCGAGCTTCTGTTCGGGATATGTGTCCTTCGTGTTGAAGGGGCGAATGCGCTTGTGGGCGGTCATTTTCAACTTGGTCCTTCGATGCCGGGTTAGATTGCTTCGCCTTCTTGCGGCCCTTTATGTGCCAGGTAGCCGCGCCGCGTGGCGATATGATCGGCCAGAAATTTCGCGTCATGCCAGACGCCCCAGATGAAGCTTGAGCCTCGGCGCGAGAGCCACGGCAACCCAAGAAAATAAACTCCCGGCTCGGAAGAAACGCCGCGCTGGTGCTGGGGCTTACCTTTGGCATCGCATGCATCCACCGGCAACCAGCCATAATCAGCCGAAAAACCCGTGGCCCAGACGATCGAGGTTACGCCTGCCTGGTTCAGGTTCAGGTCAAGTATCGGTTCCGTCAAGCATTTCGGATCGGGTCCGAAGATGCGGGCTTGCGGCTCATCGGTCAAGTCAAGGCCATTGCGGGCAACATACGCATCGGCCTCGTCCAGCACCGACAAATAGTTTGTGTCACCTTGAGCGATATTGCGCGTAAGATCGGCAGCGAAATGCATCGCCCCGTCCTTGAAGCTTTCGGTCCTGCCAACCAGCAACATTCCCTCTGCGGCGAGATTGCGGAAGTCCACAGTCTTTCCGCCATGGGCGCCGCTCACCGCAATGGTGACGTGCTCCCTACCCTCAGGCGGGGCCGCCGCATCCCACTTGCCGAGAACACCCAACCACCAGCAGAAGTCGCGGCCGCGATAGCGCCGCGGTGGGCGGTCGTGCGGTCCAACCGAGAGATAAACGCGCCTGCCGGACTTCAAGAGTTCTTCAGCGATCTGCGCGCCTGATGATCCAGCGCCGACGACCAGCACGGCACCCTCGGGCAGTTGACCCGGATTGCGGTAGGCCGTCGAATGCATCTGCATAATCTCGGCATTTTGCGGCACAAGAGCGGGAATGACCGGTTTCTGAAAGGCCCCGGTGGCGGCAACCACATAGTTGGCTTCGATCACGCCCTGCGATGTCTCGACACGGAAGCCGGGGCAGCCGGCAATCTTCCGCACCGACTTCACCTCGACACCGCAGCGGATGGGCGCCTTGATCCTTTCAGCATAGGCCACAAATGCATCGGCGATTTTTTCCTTGGGGACAAAGGCGTCGGCGCCGAAACCCGGAAACTCCAGGCCGGGATAGCAATCATGCCAGGCAGGGCCGTTGGCAACCAGCCCATCCCAGCGCTCCGAGCGCCAGCGTTCGGCAATCCTGCTGCGTTCGAGAACAAGGTGCGGCACATGACCTTGGCGCAAGTGGGCGCTCATGGCGAGGCCAGCCTGGCCGGCGCCTACAACAAGCGCTTCGATTTTCTCGACTGACATTCGATTCTATTCCGCCGCCTGTTTCTTGACGCCCCAGATGTTGTCGGACAGTCCGCCGGCCTTCTGCGCAAACTTCAAGGTGCTGTTCCAATCGAAGTTGCGACAGACCGCCGCTGACTGCGCATAGGGCGGCGACTGGGCGAAGAGCTGGAACGTCAGGCGGTGGCCGGCATAGTCCGAATTCAGCAGATCACGGGCCAGCGCCAGGAGCTTGCGCCGATCGGCTGCCTGCCACTCGTCGTTGACGGTGTAGTATTTGTCCATCCACTTGGCGGTTTCCGGATGCTCGAACACCGCGGCATCGGGTGTCACGCAGATCTGGCCACCGCAGAGTTCACGCGCGATGTGCATCATCTTCGGCAGGTTGTTCAAGGCATGGCAGCGCCCCGTCATCAGCAGCGACTGGTTGGGCATCAGCAAGCCATTGGGACTTTTCTCACCCAGCGCCACAGAGGCAGTCAGATGCGCGTTGATACCCTCGCGCCAGATCGCCAGGTCGGCGAGCTTTTCCTGCACCGCCTGTTGCTTGTCGAGGCCGGTCTGCTTGGCATTCCACAGCGCTGCGCCAATAATCAGATCGGCATAGGACAAGGTGCGCTGCACGAAGGGGAAAGCCGAATAGCGGTGCAGCGTCTGGCGAATGAAGGCCGCTGCCCGCGTGTGTTGATAGAACAAGACGTCCTCCCAGGGGATCAGCACATTGTCGAGGATCATGACGGTATCGACTTCATCGAACTTGTTCGACAGCGGATAGTCGCGCGCTGGCGCCCTTCCCGTGAAGCCGGTGCGGCAGATGTGCTTCACTCCCGGCGCATTCATCTTGACGATGCAACCCAGTGCGTATTCCGAGAGCTTGGCATCGCCCCAATTGGCGATGGTGGGTTTCAGGAAGGCCTGGTTGGCGTAGGCAGCGGCGGTCTCATACTTGGCACCGCGGATGACGATGCCGGCGTCAGTTTCCTTCACCACATGCACTAGCATGTCGGGGTCCTGGTCCTGCGGGCGCTTGGAGCGGTCGCCCTTCGGATCGGTGTTGGCGGAGACATGGAAGGGATCGTTCTTGATGGCCAGCCGGATGTGGCGCTCGATGTTCCGGGCGAAGCGCGGATCGATCTCGTTCAAGATGTCCTTGCCATCCCACAGCGACCACATCTCGCCGATGGTTTCGTCGCCAACCCGCGTGACGACGCCGCCGATGTCGTGCATCACGGTATCGACAGCCCGGCGCTTGTCGGTCCAGTCCTGCTGCTCGAAGGGCAGGCGGTTGCCGATGGCAAAGCGCTCATCATTGACCTCGTGGGTCATCACACTCTGCGTCGCGGGTTCATGCTGCATGTCATAGATGCGGGCGCGGATATCGACCAACGGCTTGAACATCGGATGGCGGGTGACGTCCCGCACTTTCTCGCCGTTGATCCAGACCTCGCGGCCGTCGCGGATCGATGCGCGGTATTGTTCGCCTGTCCTGATCATCTGCCTGTTCTCCCCACTCACCGGAAGCAGGTTGACAGACGCCAAGACTTCGGAAAAATAGATTATATTGGCGCTTTGCATAGGAATTGCCGATGTTGCGGTTCACCCTCCGCCAGATTGAGTATGCGGTTGCCATCATGGATCATGGCTCGGTGGCCGGCGCTTCCAGCCACCTGGGTGTCGCCCAGCCAACCTTGTCGGCGGCCCTCGCGAAACTTGAGGAACAGGTGGGAATACAGCTGTTTATCCGCCATCATGCCCAAGGTGTGAGCCCTTCTCCGGCGGGCCTCAGTTTCCTCGCCGAAGCCCGTAACCTGCTGACCCAAGCCCAGGACTTGCAGCGCGACACCGAGCAGGCGGGAACAACGATCGCCGGTGTTTTGTCTCTGGCAAGTTTCGCCACCATCGCGCCGGCCTTTGTGCCACAGCTGATTTCGCGTTTCATGGCGTTGCGCCCAGCCGCCTCGGTCAGCATGGCCGAGGGAACCCAGGACGAGCTTTTCGCCGGACTGCGCAGTGGCCGCCATGACCTTGCCCTGCTCTATGACATCAACATGCCTGATGACCTTACGGTGACGCCGCTCACGTCCTTTGCGCCGCACATCCTTTTGCCAGCCGGACACCGGCTCACGCGGCTCAAGCAAGTGCCCCTGGTGGCGCTCAAGGATGAGCCTTTCATCCTGCTCGATATCGCGCCCAGCCGCATTTATTTCACGCGCATTCTGGAGCAAGCGGGAATTGTTCCGAAGATCGCCTTCGCTTCACCATCGCTCGAAGTAGTACGGGGGTTGGTTGGGCAAGGGTTGGGTTACTCGATCCTGGTGACGCGCCCGCACGGCGATCATTCCTATGCCGGGGATGCGCTTGCCGTGCGGCCTATTGCCGATGAGGTCGAGCGCGGCGTCATTGCGCTTGCTGCGCTGAAACAGATGCGCAAGACACGTCTGGTTTCGGCTTTCGAGGCGCATTGCGTCACCACATTCAAGACAATCGGGAGCAAAGTGTGACGGAGCTCAACGCAACAATCATCGGGGCCGGAATCGCCGGCATTTCAACTGCGGCATTCCTGCAGCGCCGCGGCTACAAAGCTACCGTCATCGACCGCTTAGGGCCCGGCGAAGGCTGTTCGTTCGGCAACGCCGGCGGCATCGCATTCGCGGAAGTCGTACCCACTGTTCATCCTCGCATTCTCATGAAAATTCCGGGATGGTTGATCGATCCGCTAGGCCCCCTGACGGTTCGTTGGTCTTATCTGCCAAAGGCTTTGCCATGGCTGATAGCGATGGGCCGCAATGCCATGCCAGACCGGGTGCGCGGCATCATCGAAGCCCGGGCGGCGCTGGGTTTGCGGGCCGTCGCGGATTTCGAGACGCTGTTGAAGGCTGCTGGCGCAGCGGATCTCATCAAGTACCAGGACACACTCAGGCTGTTTGACAACGAACGGCAGTTCTTGGCCGAGGCTCGTGAGCGCGAAACCAAGAAAGCATTCGGGTATGAAATGAAGCGGCTCTCAGGCGATGAGGTCCGCGAACTTGAACCCGACATCGGCCCCAACGTTCATTGCGGTGCATTTCATGGCGGTTGGTATTTCGTCACCAACCCCGAGCGCGTGGTTAAATCGATTGCCGCAGAGGTGCTCAAGAACGGCGGAACCATTCTGCTGGACAGCGTCGAGACATTGGAACGCAGTGGCAGTCTCGTCACCCATCTGCAACTGAAGGATCGAGGCCGCGTCGCCGTGGACAAGCTGGTTATCTGCGCCGGCGCTTACTCTCATCTTCTCGCCAAGCAACTGGGAGAGAGAATTCTGCTTGAGGCCGAGCGCGGCTATCACATGGTCCTGCCGAATTCAGGCATCTCACTGTCGCGCTCCATCACCTATGCGCGGACGCCAGGTGCGGCAACGCCGATGGAGATGGGTTTGCGTTTGGCGGGAACGGACGAGTTCGCAGGCCTCGACGCAGCACCGAACTATGAGCGTGCCGACAAGCTCTGGCGCGTGTTCAAGATGGTGCTTCCAGGCCTACGCGAACCCGACTCCCAAACCACCCGGTGGATGGGACGGCGTCCGGGAACTCCGGATTCGCTTCCCGTCATCGGGCCATCGCAAGCGGCATCGAACGTCTGGTATGGTTTCGGCCACGGCCACATGGGACTGACATGGGGTCCAACGACCGGCAGGCTTATTTCAGAATTGATGTCCGGCATTCAACCGAACATCGACTTGTCGGCCTTCAGGGCCAGTCGCTTTTGACTAAAACTCTTCGCGTTGGCCATCTTGCACTTTGACAATTGCTCGGCTCATGGGTTCTATGCCCGCAGCCGCACTTGAGGGAACCGCAGTGTCAACGGAAACGACAATTCCACAACCTGTCCTGCTTCGGAACTATCGTCCGGCGCCCTACTGCATTGACTCCGCCGATCTTGATATCATTCTCGACCCGACGCTGACGACGGTGCGGGCACGCCTGGCGCTGCGCCCCAATCCGGCAGGTCAAGTACCCGGTGCCGCCCTGGTCCTCGATGGCGAACGAATCTCCCTGAAATCGATTGCCCTCAATGGGGTTGCACTCGACAACGGCAGGTGGACAACCGACAGTCACTCCCTCACCATTCTCGATGTGCCGCAGGACTCCATTACTCTCGACTTGGTGACAGTTTGCAATCCGAGTGCCAACACCGAATTGTCGGGGCTTTACATTTCCAACGGCGTCTTCTGCACGCAGTGCGAAGCGGAAGGTTTTCGCCGTATCACTTACTTTTACGACCGCCCGGATGTCATGGCGCGTTTCAGCGTGCGTCTGGAGGCGGACCGCAAGTTGTTTCCCGTGCTTTTGTCCAACGGCAACTTACGCCAGAAAGGCCTCATCGGAGAAAGCCAACAGCATTTCGCCATGTGGGACGATCCTTTCCCAAAACCGGCGTATCTCTTTGCGCTGGTGGCGGGCGACTTGGCATCGGTCCACGATACTTTCTCAACCATGTCCGGCCGCCAAGTCGAACTCGGTATATATGTTGAAAGAGGAAAGGAAGATCGCTGCGCCTGGGCGATGGAGTCGCTGAAGAGATCCATGAGGTGGGACGAAGAGCGATTTGGCCGCGAGTATGATCTCGATATCTTCATCATTGTCGCCGTGCAGGATTTCAACATGTGTGCGATGGAGAACAAAGGGCTCAATATCTTCAACGATAAGTACATCCTGGCCCTGCCAGAGACCGCAACCGATCTCGATTACATCAACATCGAGGCCATCATCGCTCACGAGTATTTTCACAATTGGACCGGCAACCGCATCACTTGCCGCGACTGGTTCCAGCTTTGCCTGAAGGAGGGCCTTACGGTTTTCCGCGACCAGGAGTTTACGTCGGATCTCCGTTCGCGGCCAGTCAAGCGGATAAACGATGTCAAGACACTCCGGGCGCGGCAGTTTCCGGAAGACGGCGGACCGCTGGCCCATCCGGCAAGGCCCAACTCCTATATCGAGATCAACAATTTCTACACGGCAACCGTTTACGAGAAGGGCGCCGAAATCTGCCGCATGTTGCAGACGCTGATTGGCGCCCAGGCTTTCCGCAAGGCGATGGATTTGTATTTCGAACGCCATGATGGCGAAGCGGCCGCGATTGAAGATTTCGTCGGTTGCATGGCCGAAGCTTCGGGCCGGGATCTGAAACAGTTCTTTACTTGGTATGAACAGGCCGGAACGCCGCATGTCGTTGCCGAGGGCCGATATGATGCGGCCCTGAAGACCTACACATTGACGCTTGAACAGCGAACGCCGGCAACGCCAGGACACGGCGGCAAGCAGCTGTTGCACATTCCGCTCGGCATTGGCCTCGTCGATTCACGCGGCGAAGACATGCCGCTCGATGTCGATGGTGGCGGTGCTCTCAACGCGCCGCTGATCGAGCTTACGCAACAAAAACAGACTTTCAGTTTTCGGAATATCGCGCAGCGCCCGGCATTGTCGCTCAATCGCGGATTCTCGGCCCCGATCCATCTCACGGTTAACAATTCGGCCGAGGATCAGCTGTTCCTCATGCGGAGCGACAACGACAGCTTTAACCGCTGGGAGGCCGGCCAGACGCGCGGCCGTGCCCTGATCCTCGACCGCATCGCCGGTGGCGGCAGTTCTCAAGCCATGGAGCGCTATGCACTTGCATTGAAGCACATCGTCAATGACGACCAGGCAGACGACGCCTTCAAGGCTCTGATGCTGGGCCTGCCGACCGAGAGCGATATCGCTGCCGCCATCGGCCGGAACGTCGATACCGACGCGGTCCGGCAGGCCCGCGACAGCGTACGCGAGGACTTGGGACGCCTCCTGGCGCCGCAGCTCGAGCGCATCTTGCCGGAAACCCGCGAACGGGGCGGCTATCTTCCTGGCCCCACCGAAACGGCACGGCGTTCACTGCGCAGTGCCTGCCTGCAACTGATGATCTTCGGGAACCGGAAGGACGGTATCGCTGCCGCCCAGGCGGATCTGGAACAGCCGCACAGCATGACTGCTGAAGTGGCAGCACTCTCAGCACTGGTGCAGATCGAATGCGCGGAGCGGGACACCGAACTCGCCCGTTTCCATGCCAGGCACGCCCACGAACATCTGCTCATCGACAAGTGGCTGATGCTCAACGCGCAATGCGTGGGCGATGGTGCCGCCGCGCGCGTTGTGGCATTGACCCAGCACAGCGATTTCCGCTGGACGACGCCCAACAAGGTCTATGCCCTCATCGCCGGATTCACCACCGGCAACACCTCCGGTTTCAACGCTGCGGACGGTGCCGGATATAGCGCGGTGGCGGAGGCGATCATCCGGCTGAACCGTATCAACCCGCAGGTCGCGGCTCGTGTCGCGACCGGCTTCAGAAGCTTCCGGGTGCTCGATGAGCCGCGCCGGACGGCGGCCGAAGCCGCGTTGGCAAGGGTTCTCGCAGAGTCAGATATTTCGCGGGATGTGTTCGAGATCATCTCCCGTATCCTGCGCTCCTCCTGACGCTCAACAGACTGGACAAATCGTTCGCATTTCGAATCAATGGGGGTGATTCGATTTGCGGTTGCGCGTTGCGGTTGCCGGGCCGGACTGTCCATGGGCAGGGACAGAATTCAGGGGATAGTTTTGGGCAAGACTCATATCGGAGAACTGTTTTTCAAGGAGCGGGTGCTGCGGCTGCCGACACCATGGCCGGAGCAAATCAAGATCGCCATCTCCGAACGTAATCTGCGGCTGCTGATCACATCGCTCATCGTCCTGTTTCTGCTCGTGCTCGGCTCCGCCCTGCTCATCCAGTTGATGGAGAGCCGCAACACGCATTTGAACGAACAGAACCGGCTGTCCTCGCTGCATGGCCAGCTTGCGGCCCAACGCATCAGGGCCGATTTCGCGCAAGCCGCCGCGGCGGGCGAAGCGGCGCCGTCCATCAATGCCGCCTATCTCGGCAAGATACTTGCCCCCGATGCATTGGCCGAACAGCGCGTATTCGCAATCGCCGAGAGTATGGGAACGATCTCGACGAGCCTGCCGGCAACAGAAAATCTCGATGGCAAACTCATCACATCGGTCCTGTCGCCCAGTTTCATCACCGACACTGCCTTGAACAGCGGGCATATGTCGCCCTTGATGCTTGCCTCGGGCGAGGAAGCCTTCGTCTCGATGTATGACCTCGGCCGCTTCCCCGGCAGTCTCATCGTCATTCAGCGCCAACAGGACGTGCTCCAGGCGTGGCGTTCGAGTGTAACTCAAGTGACGACGCTCTTCACCGTCACGCTTCTGGTGCTCATGCTGCTGGGGGCGGCCTTCCACTGGCAGGCCTCGAAGGCAGCCGAAGCCGATGCCATTCTGGAAGTAGCGACCGCGCGTCTCGACAAGGCGTTGGACCGGGGCCAGTGCGGCATGTGGGATTGGGATGTGTCAAAAGGCATCATCTTCTGGTCGCGCTCGATGTTCGACATTCTCGGCATGCCGGTGAAGGGCGACTACTTGAGTTTTACGGAGGTCGTGAGCCGCATTCACACCAGCGATACGCAACTCGAAGCCGCCGTTGAAAGCCTGCTCGAAGGCCAGATCACGTCTTTCGACCGGGAGTTCCGGATGCGCCATGAGGATGGCCACTGGGTATGGCTCAGGGCGCGCGCCGCGTTGGCACCCGGAGAAACCGAAGCCCAGCCGCACCTGATCGGCATCGTTTTCGACATCACCCAGCAGAAACTAGCCGACAAGCTGAACAAGGAAGCCGAACTCCGGCTGATGGATGCGGTCGAGAACATCTCGGAAGCCTTCGTGTTGTGGGACGCCGACAATCGTTTGGTCCTGTGCAATTCCAAGTACCAGCAATTCCACTCGCTGCCGGCTTCGGTTTGCGTTCCGGGCACGGCTTACGAAGACGTGGTGCGGTCGGCCAAGGAACCGGCGATCCGCAAGCGCGTCGGTCTGTCGAAAGGCGACAAGCCGGAAGGCCGGTCTTCCGAAGTGCAGCTTGCCGACCGGCGCTGGTTGCAGATCAATGAACGCCGCACCAAGGACGGTGGATTCGTTTCGGTGGGCACCGACATTTCGGCGCTGAAGATGCAAGAGGAACGGCTGCTGCTCTCCGAGCGCGAACTTATGATGACGGTGCGCGACCTGCAGAAGGAGCGACTGCTTGCTGACCAACAGGCGCAACGCCTGGCCGATCTCGCCGATAAATATGCGCGTGAAAAGACGCGGGCCGAAGCGGCAAACCGCTCCAAGTCCGAGTTCCTTGCCAACATGAGTCATGAGTTACGGACTCCGCTTAATGCCATCATCGGCTTCAGCGAGATCATGCAGGCGCAGATGTTCGGGCCCATTGGTTCGGAAAAGTATTTCGAGTACTCGCGCGACATCCACCGCAGCGGGCAATTCCTTCTCGACGTCATCAACGACATTCTCGACATGTCGAAGATCGAAGCCGGCCGCATGCAGATGGAACCCGAAATGCTGCAGCTTGACGGCGTATTCGACGAGGTCATGCGGCTGGTTGGTCCGCGTGCTTATGAAGGGCGCGTGGCAGTCGAGCGTGTGGTTTCAGCCAACCTGACGCTGTGGGCCGATAAGCGTGCCATGAAACAGGTGATCATCAACTTGCTGTCCAACGCAGTCAAATTCACACCCGAGGGCGGCAAGGTAACGATAAGATCGAGCAAAAGCGATGGCTTCGTCACCATCGCCATTCAGGATACGGGGATCGGCATTCCGCCTCGGGACATTGAGAAGCTGGGCCGTCCCTTTGAGCAGGTCGAAAACCAGTTCACCAAATCCAAGGGCGGTTCCGGTCTCGGACTGGCGATCTCCAAGTCATTCGTCGATTTGCACAATGGCAATCTGACGATAAGCAGCACAGTCGGACAGGGCACGGAAGTTACAGTTCGCCTTCCTGACAAGGCAGCCTGATCAGTCTTGATCGCCGGCTTTCGGTTTTGCCCGGCCGCCTGTGTCGCGTGAGCGGATGTGACGCGCCAGCATCTTGCGTTCGCCGGGCGACAGCTTTTCAATGAGCGTCAATGCCGCCTTGCCGCCATCGCTGACGAGTGCCGAACTCCGGCCGGAATAAGCCTCAACGGCAGTCTTGACGCGGGTGGCGTCAAAGGGCTCGGCGTCCAATGCGGCGGCGAGATTGATGGTTTCTTCGCGCACCGCCTTGCGGCCTTCGCGGAAGGCTGGCGCGAATTCCCTGAAGACTTTCATCAGCTCAGCCCGCCGCCCGCGATCAAGCTCGCCGAGGAACTTGCGGGGAATCAACTGCATCTGACTGATGCCGCTCATCCGCTCCGGTTCCCCATGCGCGATAAAGCGGGCGATGCCACCGCCGACAAAGAGCAGGTTCAGGCCAAGCGAGACGACCAGGAATATCTTCAACCAGTTGAAGCGCCTGTTGGAGGTAGCAGCGGGCGGCGGGGTCGCATCCGATGTCATGTGAAATTGTCCTCCGCATAAGCATACAATTCACCAACGCCGCCCAGATCGTCCTGCGGATCGTCGTTCAATGCCACGCTGCCGGTGATGGCCGACGGCAACACGGCATCGAGCGTGCCAAGTGCCCCGAGGTAGATTCCAAGCGCCAGGGATGCGGCGAGAGGCAAGGCGGCATATTGCAGGAACTGAGTCTTGCTTGACTTGGCCCGCCTGAATTCGATGACCGCGGCAACCGGCGGTTCGTTCAAGCGATCCAATAATCTGGCCATGCTGCCTTCCGGCACGCTTGGCCTCGACGCATGATCGAGAATGCGGTCAATCCCCGCGGCTTCAGCCTCGGCTGACGGAGTGCCGCGTTCCGCCATGTTATTTGGCCAACGCCGGCGGTCGGCACCATAGATTGCCGAGAAGTCGTCCGGCTTGCCTGGTCTCTTTTGTTCCATGTCAGGTTCTCAATGTCCCATCTCGGTCAATCCGCCAAGCAGCTCGCGCCATTGCGGCGACAGACTTTCCTTCAGGCTGCGGCGGGCGCGTGCCAACAAGGATTCGACTGCCTCGATACTTGACTCCATCGCACCGGCCGCTTCGATGTTGGTTAGGCCTTCGTAGTAGACAAGCACCAGGGCCAGACGCTGGCGCTCCGGCAGGCCGGCGATCTTCGAGTCGATGAGACGGGCAGCTTCGCGGCGATCCAGCGGGGCATCGGGCTTGGCCGCCGGATCGGCTGGTTCGGGCGCCGAATCGAGATCGCCGTGACTGGGCTTGCGGCTGCGGTCGATCACCGCGTTGGCGGCCACACGCATCAACCAGCCCTTGAGGGCTCCGGCTTCGCGTACCTGCGAAGGATTTCGCCAGAGGCGCAGGAAAGCCTCTTGCGTGATGTCCTCGCAATCGCTGCCGCCGCCGGTCATCCGCCACACCAGCCGGTAGACCGGTTGATGGTAACGGGTGACGATTTCGGAAAAGGCCATACGATCCCCGCTGGCGGCCGCAGCGAGCAGGCCGCCATCCGTCATGTGCCGACGGGCCGGGGCATCGTTGGTCAATCGGCGGTCCGTACCTTGGATTCAGTTGGCACTCTCTCCCGTAGCGGGTTTGCGCAGCTTGGCAACCCGGTATTTTTGGATTTCAGCGAGCGTCAGCGCACCGTCACTGTCGGAATCCGCGGCGGTTAACATCTTGGCAACGAATTCATCGAGTTCACCTTTCGACACACTGCCGTTTGAATCGGCGTCCATGTTTTTCAGAACGCGATTGCGGCGGGTCTCGATGGCCTTTTGCAACGTCAAGTCGATCTCGGCGGCGCTGACCGCGCCATCACTGTTGCCATCGAGCTTCAGAAACCGTTTTTCGGCGAGCGGACGAATTTCTTCCAGCGATATCTTGCCATTCGAGTCGGCATCGACCCTGGCGAAGACCTTGGGCGACTTGGGCAGATAGGGTTCAATAGCCAAGGCCGCAGTCGGAACTGCGAGAATGCCGGCGAGAAGTGCCAGAGCTGGCGTTAACATGTTCATGGACGGTTCCTCCTGATGTTGTCCTGAATAACAAGACGAAACAGGAACGGAATTCCGTCGCGTTGAATTTATAATGGGTTGCCGATGATCGCGTTGAAGATGGCAGCCACCCTGGTCTGGCTGTCGGCCAGCAGCGATTCAGCTGTCGGAATGCCGGGGCACGTGGCGGCACTTGCCACCAGCTGGTTGAGGGCCGGCAAGGACTTCCGCGGATCGTAGGGCCCATCGACGCAGAGGCGCAGCACCTGGGTGAGCCGGTGATACATTTCGCCGGCCTGCTTCAGAGCCTCGGCCTGCCCGGGCTCGATCAATCCCGCCGTGGCCAGTTTGGTCAGGGCGTTAAGGGTGTTGGTATCGAGAACCTCTGGTCTCGCCGGGGCATGCAGCAGCAGCAGGGTCTGGACAATGAACTCCAGTTCGACCAGACCGCCGCGCACTCGCTTGATATCCCACAACCCGGCTGCGCCCTGCTCTTTCAGCATCAATTTCCGCATTTCCAGCACGTCGGCCCGCGTTTGCGCGGCATCGCGCGCCGCACCGAGGGCACTCCGGATGGCAACCGTGATCTCCGATATCAGCCCGGCATCGCCGCAGACGGCACGAGCCCGGGTCAGCGCCAGTTTTTCCCAGGTCCATGCCGAGTCGGTCTGATAGGCGCGGAAACTCGACAGGCTGGCGGCAACCGGACCCTTGCTGCCCGATGGCCGCAATCGCATGTCGACGTCATAGAGTACGCCTTCCGAGGTCGGCGCTGAAAGTGCCGAGATCAGCCGCTGTGTCTGGCGCGAATAGTATTGGTTGATGCTCAGCGGCTTGGCGCCGTCGGTCATCTCA
This sequence comes from Hyphomicrobiales bacterium, assembly GCA_031431065.1. Classification (GTDB taxonomy): domain Bacteria; phylum Pseudomonadota; class Alphaproteobacteria; order Rhizobiales; family Aestuariivirgaceae; genus Aestuariivirga. The sequence goes on from JANPCS010000004.1 coordinate 13,898, forward strand.
GCGCCTTGCGCGATATCATAGATGATGATGAGGTCGAGGTCCGAACCGGCCGTCATTTCCCGGCCGCCGAGCTTTCCCATCGCAATGACGGCACTGCGCCCGCCGGGTGCCAGCCCGTGGCGCCTTTCGAAATCCTCAGCCACCGCAGCGTGAAGTTTCGTCAGCAGCACCTCAGCCAGTTGCGAAAAGGCAGCGCCGGCTTCCACCGCACTCACCGTTTCCGACAGCACGCGCACGCCGATGCGAAACGCCTGTTCCTTGCCGATGATGCGGGCCCGGTCAGCGGCTTCGTCCAGGGGAACGCCCGCCGGGATCGCCATGTCGATTGCCGATCGGATGAAGTTGCCGGTTGGCATCGGACCGAAGAAACCGGGGTCGAGCACCGCATCGAGAACCTTGGGCCGGCGGCTCAATTGTTCGGCCAGGCGCGGTGCCGAGCCAAGTATGGTGGCAAGCAGGTCAAGCAGCCGGGGATTTGCTTTCAGCAGCGAGAAAAGTTGAACGCCGGCCGGCAGACCGCCGAGAAAACGATCGAAGGCAAGAAAGGCCAGGCCGGCATCGCCCATGGCCGCCAGCGCCGCCAGGAGCCGCGGCATCAGTTCGGTCAGCAATTCGCGGGCCCTGGCGCTGCGCGTGACGCCATAGCGGCCGAAGTGCCAGCCCCGAATGGTGGCCGAAACCTCGCTGGCTGATTTGAACCCCATGCGCGTCAGCGTGTCCAAAGTCTCGGGGTCGTCCTCACCTCCCGTGAACACCAGATTACCTGCGTCGTTGCCGAGATCGGAAGCCTGCTCGAACAATCGGGAGTAATGACCCTGAACGCATTCGAATGCCTCGCGCATCGCAACGTCGAATGAACCGGCGCTGGGAAAGCCGGCAAATCTTGCCAGACTTTCGAAAGCCGCATTCTCCCCGGGCAGCAAGTGAGTCTGGGCATCATTGACCATTTGCACCCGATGCTCGATCTTGCGCAGGAAGCGATAGGCCTGCTTCAACTCATCTGCTGCAGCTTGAGTAATCCACTGCGCCGCAGCCAAAGCATCGAGCATGTCGAGAGTGCTCCGTCCACGGAGCTTCGGGTTGCGGCCGCCGGCGATCAGCTGCTGGGTCTGCACAAAGAACTCGATCTCGCGGATGCCGCCGCGGCCGAGCTTGAGATTATGGCCG
>JANPCS010000005.1:0-4919 GCA_031431065.1 Hyphomicrobiales bacterium
GTGGGCCACCTCGTAATAGGTGTCATGCAGCGAACGATCGACACCGGCATTGGCCAGAACCACGCCGGTGACGCCGCCGACCGTGAACAGGAAGATGAAGCCCAGGGCCCAGACCATGGGCGGCTTGAATTCCATCGAGCCGCCCCACATGGTGGCGATCCATGAGAATATCTTCACACCCGTCGGCACCGCGATGATCATCGTCGCAGCTATGAAATAGGCTTGCGTATCGGCATCCATGCCGACCGTATACATGTGATGTGCCCAGACGATGAAGCCGACGACACCGATCGACACCATGGCATAGGCCATGCCGAGATAGCCGAACACCGGCTTCTTCGAGAAGGTCGAAACGATCTGGCTGACGATGCCGAAGCCGGGGAGAATGAGAATATAAACTTCCGGATGGCCGAAGAACCAGAACAGATGTTGGAACAGGATCGGGTCGCCGCCAGCGGCCGGCACGAAGAATGACGTGCCGAAATTGCGGTCGGTCAGCAGCATGGTGATGGCGCCGGCCAGAACCGGCAGCGACAGCAGCAGCAGGAACACGGTGACGAGGATCGACCATACGAACAGCGGCATCTTGTGCAGCGTCATGCCGGGGGCGCGCATGTTGAAGATGGTGGTGATGAAGTTGATGGCGCCGAGGATCGAGGACGCGCCCGCCAGATGGATGGAGAGAATGGCGTAGTCCATGGCGGGGCCAGGCTGGCCGGTGGTCGACAGCGGCGGATAGAGCGTCCAGCCGCCGCCGACGCCATGAGCTCCAGCCGGGCCTTCGACGAACATCGAGATCAGCAACTGAAGGATGGCCGGCGGCAGGAGCCAGAAGGAAATGTTGTTCATGCGCGGGAACGCCATGTCGGGGGCGCCGATCATCAGCGGCACGAACCAGTTGCCGAAGCCGCCGATCATGGCGGGCATGACCATGAAGAAGATCATCAGCAGGGCGTGGGCGGTGACGAACACATTGTACATGTGCTTGCCGGCATCAAGCGCGGCATCGGCGGGTGTACCGTAGACCATCGAGGCGAGGCCGGAAAAATACTGAATGCCCGGCTCGGAGAGCTCAAGGCGCATCATCAGCGACAGGAAAGTGCCGATGATGCCGGCGATGATCGCGAACCACAGGTACATCGTGCCGATGTCCTTGTGGTTGGTGGAGTAGACGTAGCGCCTCCACCCGGTGGGGGTGCCATGGTCTTCATGAGCGGCTGCAGCGTGTGCCATTTTGGTGTCCCTTGCGGAAATCAGTTTTGCGCCAGTTTCTTCTGTTCCGCCTCGAGCGAAGCCAGAAGTTTGGCGGCGGCCACCGGATCGCCGGTCTCGAGGAGAGACTTCGACCAGGCATCATATTTGTCTTGCGAAACGACATGCAGTTCGATCGGCATGTAGGCGTGATCCTTGCCGCAAAGTTCCGAGCACTGGCCATAGAAGACGCCTTCGCGCGTGGCGTGGAACCAGTCCTCGTTGAGGCGGCCCGGAATGGCGTCGATCTTCATGCCGAAGTTCGGAATGGTCCAGGCATGGATGATGCCATCGGGATCGGACGTGATGATCATCTTGACGGTCTTGCCAACCGGAACCACAACCGGAACGTCGGTGGCCAGGAGATAGGGAACATTGGCAGCCTTGGCGGTGGCCATGTCCTTGGCTTCATCCTTCAGATAAGCCGTGAAGCTCGCCTTGGCGGTGCCGTCCTCGTTGAGGCCGAGATCGGGATATTCATAGGTCCAGTTCCAGCTGGGATTGCCGATGGCCTTGATGGTCATGTCGGCGGCTGGGATGTTGCGCTGCAAATAAAGCAGGCGGAATGACGGTATGGCGATCACCACGAGAATGATGATGGGGATCACCGTCCACAACACTTCAACAGTGGTGTTGTGGGTGGTCTTCGAGGGCACGGGATTGGCCTTGGCGTTGAACTTCACCATCACATAGATGAGCAGAGCCAGCACGAAGAGGGTGATGACCGTGATGACCGGCATCAGGATACCATTGTGAAACCAGTGGATGTATTCCATCGATTCCGATGCCGATTCCAGCAGGCCCATCTGCCACGGCACTCCGTGGTTCTCGGCGGCCTGCACCGGGGAAATGCCCGCGATGCCGGCCGCGGCTGTCAGCCCCACCGTCAACCTGTTGCAAAAACTCATCTTCGCCTTCTCCATCCAGGCTTCGCATATTGGCGCGAAGCAACAGCGGCCTCAGCTGTCCCTGATGGCCCCTTCTTGGGCCGCGATTGTGAACCACATTCGGAAGCCTGCCGCAACTTGGGCAGGCGCGGCAAAACGTCGTTGCGGACCACCCGCCTGGCGCAATCGGAATTCCGCCCCAATTGGCCAGCAAACGACAGGTTTGGGTGGAGAGCCAGCCCAGCTCGGTCAGGGCAAAACCTCATTGAATAACCGCCGTCCGGGCGCTATGACCCGGCGGCTGACGAATCCAAAGGTGCAAATCCGTGCGAATCAACTCTAAACCAAGCCGCCTGATCGCCCTGCCCTGCCTTGGCCTGGCGCTGGTCCTGATGGCTAGCGGCTTCGCCGCGGCACAATCGGTGCAGCAGCAATTCGGGCCGCGGGCGGGCAAGGCCGGCCAGCAGGAAGCCCAGCAAGGTGGCGCCGCTGCGCCCAAGGTCGAAGTCGTTGCCACGCATGGGCAATGGAAAATTCAGTGCGAGAACGCCATCGGCCAGGATGGCCAGCCAACCGACCAGCGCAGCTGCGGCATGGTGCAGACAACGCAGAGCGAGAAGAACCCCAAAGCCTCGCTTACCCTGGTGCTGGTCAAGACCAAGGCCGGCGACAAGTCGCAGATCAACATGCGCGTCATCGCCCCCATCGGCGTTTTTCTGCCGACCGGTGTTGCCCTTGAGATCGACGGCAATGCGGTTGGCCGGGTGCCGTTCACCCGCTGCATGCCGCAAGTCTGCATGGCTTTCGCCGAAGCCTCGCCCGAGACTCTGGGCAAGATGAAAAAAGGCAACGAAGCCAATTTCATCATCTATGAGGCACCGGGTATCGGCCTGCCGATGAAGCTTTCGCTGGTGGGTTTCTCGGCGGCGCTGGGCGAACTCGACAAGAACTAGTGGATTGACCCAAACGGTCAAGTTCAGCTTGCGCGGCCTGAGGGAGCGCGATCAATGGTCGTTCCGAGCCCGATCAAGACCCTCGACCGATGCCGCAGACACGATGATCTCGAACGATTGGAATGCGCAGGTTTAACCCATACCAGAAGATTGATCGGGGAGAACTTCGGCAATGTACCAACGATTGTTCGTCGCGGTACTCTTCATAGGCCTCCTGCACACCATCGCTGTTGCAAGTGGCAAGCCTACGATCCCGTTTGTAGACGGTCGCTGGAATGGGGACATCGAAACCAGTCCAGACAGCAAAGGTCTTGAAGAGTGTTGGGCCCGCACGACGTTTAGCGATGGTACCGCGTTTGCGCTGGCAAAACGAAGTGACGGAAGCTGGCACCTGAGATTGTCAAATCCCGATTGGCGCCTGCCACCATCCCACCGGTACGCCATGGTCGCACAAGTCGATTTCTATCCTCAACTTCGCATTGCCGCCGAAGCCAAGAGCCAAACACGCCTGGAGATTGCAAACCTTGATCAGATCTCTCTCTTGGGACTCATTGAGAATGGCCACACCATCGATCTCACGTCCAACGGCTTCAACGAAAAGTATGACCTTGAAGGCAGCGCCAAGGTCATCGAGAGGGTTCAAGACTGTTTCGCCGATTAGCTAGCTGCTGAAAGGCCAGCGTCGCTCTATGGGCTAAGAGAGTAGTCACTTGTTTGCCAATCCTGGTCTCGGCACGAACACTCCTTGTGTCGCCTGTCGCAAATCGAAAACGCTTGGCCGTTTGCCTGGCCGTCATATCCGCACTGCGGTCATCAGAACATCATTCACGTGGGGGTTCTAAGTGTCCGAGCTGGGCCAGCCAAGCATCGCCTCTGGTAGAAGACCTCTGCGTCGCCTATCTTGACTCTCTTAGAGCTTCTGGAACAGGTGACACTTGCCGCAACCCACAGACATTTCGCTGTTTGATTCCGCCGACTTCAGCCGTTCGGCTGCCGAGGCCATCACCGCCGATGCACTCAAAGGTGCTGAAGACGGCGAACTCTATGTCGAAAAGCGCCAGAGCGAGAGCCTCGTCTATGATGACGGCAAGCTCAAGTCCGCGAGCTTCGATGAATCGCAGGGCTTCGGCCTGAGAGCCGTGCGCGGCGAGACGGCGGCCTATGCGCACGCGACCGATCTTTCGGTCAGTGCTCTGAAGCGAGCCGCCGAGGTTTGCCGCACGGTGACAAAAGGCGGGCCTGTCAATGTTGCCTCTGCACCCGAACGCAGCAATGCCAAGCTCTATGCCGACAGCAATCCGGCCGCTGCCATGGGATTCTCCGAGAAAATCGCGCTGTTGCAGAAGGTCGACGCCTTCACCCGCGGGCTTGATCCCAAAGTGCGCCAGGTGTCGGTGTCGCTGGCCGCCGACTGGCAAGCCATCGAAATCCTGCGCGCTGACGGCGCAAGCTACCGCGACATCCGCCCCCTGGTGCGCTTCAGCGTGGCGGTGGTCTCGTCCGATGGCAAGGAACAGGGACAGGGCAGCCACGGGCTTGGCGGGCGCGGCGAGCCGCTTTCCTATTTCACCGAAGACGTGTGGCAGAATGCGGCCCGCGAGGCGTTGCGCCAGAGCCTCGTGTCACTCGAGGCAAGGCCCGCACCGGCGGGCGAAATGGATGTGCTGCTCGGCCCCGGCTGGCCCGGCATCCTGCTGCATGAGGCGGTGGGCCATGGCCTCGAAGGCGACTTCCACCGCAAGAAAACATCGGTGTTCACCGGCATGCTGGGCAGCCGTGTCGCCGCCAAGGGTGTGACCATCGTCGATGACGGCACCATTCCCAATCG
>JANPCS010000006.1:0-12583 GCA_031431065.1 Hyphomicrobiales bacterium
ACGACCGGCATCATGATGTCGGTGGCCCATGAGGTCAGCGATGCGGAAGTGGCGCGCGCCAAGGCCCAGCTCAAGGCCAGCCTGGTGATGAATCTCGAAAGCGCGTCATCGCGCGCCGACCAGATTGCCCGGCAGTTCCTCGCCTTCGGCTATGTGCCGGCCATGAGCACGCTGATCGCCAAGATCGAGGCGGTGACGCCAGAACAGGTCCGCGCCCTGGCTGAAAGGCTGTTCCGCGCCAAGGCTCCGGGTTTCAGTGCGGTGGGTCACATTTCGCAACTTTCGGGCTACGACCAGATCGTCGCCCATTTCGCGTGATGCGCCGTGGCGTTCCTGCGCTCGCCTTTTGCTTCCGACCCGCCGCCAACACTTCGCGATGGCCAGGTGATGCTGCGTGTGCCGGAGATGGGCGACTTCGAGCAATGGGCAAACCTCAGGCTTGCCAGCCGCGATTTTCTCGCCCCCTGGGAACCCGTCTGGCCCGCCAATGACCTGACCCGCGCCGCCTTCCGCAATCGCATCCGGCAGTATAACCGCGATATCGGCGATGACGCTGCCTATCCCTATTTCATCTTCACCGCCATGGGCGACCGGCTTTTGGGCGCGATCACCTTGTCCAATGTCCGCCGTGGCGTCGCGCAGACGGGCACGCTCGGCTACTGGATCGGAGCTTCTCATGTCCGTCACGGTTACATGACAGCGGCAGTGAAGCTGGTTCTTCGCATGGCTTTCGAGCACTTGTCACTGCACCGGGTGGAGGCAGCCTGCCTGCTGCACAACCAGGGTTCCATTGCCTTGCTCCGCCGCTGTGGTTTCGAGCAGGAAGGTGTGGCGCGCGCCTATCTCAAAATCGGCGGAGAATGGCGCGACCACCAGCTGTTTGCGAAACTTGCCTCCTGACGGCTTTGGCCGCATCATGGGATCATGGCTTGCCATCAGGCCGGCAGCGGGCTTAGCTGTGCTCATGAGTCGGAGCAGACATAAGGCCGGGCGTGGATCGCGCCTCGTGGTCGCCGTTTTTGTGCTGCTTGCAGCCGTTCTGTTTTCTCAATCCGCGTTGGCCATCGATCTCGTCGACATCGCCAAACCAGTGCCCTCGCGCCAGCTTGAATCCTATCTCGCGGGCCTCCAGACGGGCAACCGCGAAGTGCAGATCGAGCGGCCCGACTCGCATTCGATTCAGCGCTCCTACATGGTGTTGAAGGCCAAAGGTCCGGGCCCGCGCTTCCGCTGGGTGGCGGCAGGCTTCACCAACAGCGGCAGCGAACCGCGCGAAGTCGTCATCACGGTGCCCGCGCAAGGCTTCCTGGGCTCCGGTTTCCTGGCCCTCCGGCAAGTCGGCAACCGCGTGGTCAGCCACAATATTGCCGGTCCGGTCGAGCTCGTCTCGATGCCGGTTCTGGGCGAAAGCGCCTACGCCTTCACGCTGGCTCCCAATACGACAGCGTCGATCGCCTTTGAACTGGCCGATAACGGCATCCCCGATTTCACGCTCTGGCAGCGCGATGCCTATGACGCGAAAAAGGATTACTTCTCGTTCTTCCGCGGCGCCCTGTTAGGCGTGTCGGTGCTGCTCTCGCTCGCCCTCTTTGCGCTCTATGGTTTCCGTTCGCGCGCCGTGTTTCCGGTGGCCGGCGGTTTTGCCGTGGCCAGTGTCGCCTTCATGATGTTCGAGGCAGGCCATCTGCCGTCGGTCGTCGAGGCGGCGTCCCTGCAGGGCCTGAGCCTGCAATCGGCGCGCGCCGTCATCGAAGGCGCGATGGCGGCCTTCCTGCTGCTGCTGCTGGCCACGCTGTCGGAACTGCAGCGCATCTGGCGGCTCGCCGGCAACCTGCTGCTGGTCCTCGGCGGCCTGGCATTTGCTATCCCGATCTACGGCTTTGCCGAACCGTTGCTGGCAACGACCATCGCCCGCGGCGTCTTCGCGGCAACGGCTATCGGCGGCTTTATCCTCATCTTCCTGCTGTGGCGGCGCCAGGAGGCCAAGGCCGAAACGGCGCTCGTGTCCTGGGCAGCAATCCTGCTCTGGACCTTTCTGGCGGCGGTGGCCGCCCTCTCGGGCGATGGCAGCCCGGTCCTGTCGGGTATTCTTCTGGCCGGACTTTGCGCAGTCCTGATCGTGCTGGGCTTTACACTGGCGCATTACGCCTTCAGCCAGGGTTTCCTGTCGCGGAATTTTTTCCGCGAGGCCGGCCGCCATGCCTTGGCGCTGGCCGGGGCCAGGACCTATGTCTGGGACTGGCAAACTGAAGACGGCGAACTCTTCGTCAGCCCCGAGATCGAACGCGCATTGGCTCAGCCCCCCGGGGTATTTGCTGAAGCCGGAGCCGAAGCCTTCCTCGAATTCATGCATCCGGCCGACCGCAATGCCTATCTCGCGGCAATAGAGGAGGCGGGTTACGACGGCCGGACATCCATCGAGAAGGAATTCCGCCTGCGCCATGGTGACGGCAACTATCGCTGGTTCCAGCTCCGCGCCCGCGCCATCACCGGCAATGGCCAACGCGCCGTGCGCTGCATCGGCACGCTGGCCGATGTGACCAATGCCAAGATCGCCGAAGAGCGCCTGCTGCAGGATGCTGTCTATGATGTGGTGACCGGTCTTCCCAACCGCGCCCTATTCATCGACCGGCTGGCCCGCGCCATGGCAAGCCGCCAGGAGCCGGAGGATCCTCTGTTCGTGCTGATGGTCGATCTTGACCGTTTCAAGATGGTGAACGACGCCATGGGTCACGATGCCGGCGATGCGCTGCTGGCCGTGGTCGGCCGCCGGCTGAAGTCCGAGATTGCCCCAGCCGATTCAATTGCCCGGCTGCCCGGTGACAAATTCGCCATCCTCTTCCGCGAGCAGGAAGGAGAGCGCGATGCCGGCGAATTTGCCGCGAACCTGCTCAAGGCCGTGGCCCGGCCGATCGCGCTTGATGGCCAGGAGTTTTTTCTCACCGCCTCGATGGGCCTCGTCCATGTCGGCGATCCCGCCTTGGCGGCCGAGCAAGTCATGAAGGATGCGGCCGTTGCGCTGTACGAGGCCAAGCGCCGCGGCTCCGGCACCATCGAGCTTTATAACCCAGAGATGCTGGATGAGCGCGCCGAGCTTGTGGTTCTGGAACAGGAACTGCGCCGCGCCATCGAGCGCAACGAGATCGAAGTCCACTATCAGCCGATCGCCAGGCTGGCCGACCTGCATCTCGCCGGTTTCGAGGCTCTGGTGCGCTGGCGCCACCCGAACTTGGGGCTATTGGCGCCCGAGAGCTTCATCGGCCTGGCCGAAGAGACCGGCATGATTCGCGACATCGGCCGCGCCGTGCTGAACGAGGCCGGCCGTCAACTGGGGATATGGCAGCGCGCCTACCGCCCCGCCGAACCGGTGTTCGTTGCCGTCAACATTTCCTCGGCGCAATTGATCGAGCCGGACCTGCTGGATGATGTGAAGCAGTTGATCGCCCGAGAGAACCTGCAGCGCGGCAGCTTCAAGATCGAAGTCACCGAATCGCTGGTCATGCAATACCCCGAACGCGCCGCGCAAATCCTCGAGCGTTTCGGCGAGCAGGGCGTCGGCATTTCCTGCGATGACTTCGGCACCGGTTATTCCTCGCTGTCGAGCCTGCGCAAGCTGCCCTTCGATACCTTGAAGGTGGATCGCAGCTTCATCTCGACCGATGCCCAGGACCAGCGCGCCGTGATCATTCTCGACTCGATCATCGCCATGGCCCATGCGCTCGGCCTGATGATCGTTGCCGAGGGCATCGAAAATCAGGAACAGGTCGACCGCCTTGGCGAGCTCGGCTGCGACTACGGCCAGGGTTTCTTCATCGGCAAGCCGATGACCGCCAAGCAGGTGAGCGATGCGCTGGCAGGCCTGCCCTACGCCTCATCATCGGGCCGCACCGCCATCACTTGGTTGTGGGAACGCGCCTTGAAGGACCCACCACCGGTTCCCACGCTGCGCCGCGTCACCGCCGAGGTTATCGAAGAGGAACGCGCCGCGGTACATCCCAAGCCCGCCGCACCGCGCCCGGTTCCGGCCTTCAAGATAAGGGCTCCTGTCGAACCACCAGCAACCCCGCCACCGGAAGAGATTGTCGAGGAACTTGTAGCTGAAGAACCGGCCGCCGCCCCGCTGCCCGAAGAGACCATCGCTCTGCCCGAGATCATAGAACAGGAAAAAGCGCAGGAACAAGAACCAGCACCACCACCAGCCCCCCGCCGGCGCAAGAAGAAGCGCCGCGCTCCGGCCTTGGGCGCCCAGGCAAGTTAACCGGTTTCAGGCGTGGCCGGCATCGCTCGACAGCATGCCGGGGTCGATCTTCAGCTTGCGCATCGCCGCCGTATAGCGCGCATCGAAATCGAGTCCGAACAACAGGTCTTCGTCCGCGGCACAGGTGAGCCAGCCATTGTGGGTGATTTCGCTCTCGAGCTGGCCCGGTGCCCAACCGGCGTAGCCGAGCGCCAGCACAGCGCGTTGCGGTCCCTGACCCCGTGCCATCGCCCGCAGGATGTCGATGGTGGCGGTAAGCGATATGTTGCCGGCCACCGGCAGGCTCGAATCGGCGGTGAAATAGTCGTTGGTGTGCAGCACGAAGCCGCGGCCCTGTTCCACCGGCCCGCCGAACAGCACCGGCATGTCCATCAGTTCGGGCCGTGGTTCCATGTTGTCGTCGTCCGGCAGCAGGTCGAGCTGGCCGATCAGGTCGCCGAACCGCATCAAGGGCGCCGTCTTGTTGATGATCAGCCCCATGGCGCCCTGTTCGGAATGGGCACATAGATAGATCACGCTGCGCTCGAAACGCGGGTCGCCCATGCCTGGCATGGCGATCAGCAGCTGGCCGTCAAGAAATGAACTCTTGGTCATGCCCTGTCCACCTGGGATAACACCAGACTATCGCTCTTTGCGGCAGTTTCAAAGCGCAAGATGGTGACGCGAAGGTGATTGGCGGAAGGCGGCATTTCTCCCATATAGAGGCGATGCGCCAACTTTCAATCATCGCCGCAATCGCCTGCCTCATCCTTGCGCCACAGGCCCAGGCGATGGAGAGGCCGTACCGCGTCTCGCTCGTCGGCGATGGTTTCGATGGCACCGCCTGGCACACCGGTATCCTGATCGAGCTCGACGACGGCTGGAAGACTTATTGGCGCATGCCGGGCGAAGCGGGCATCCCGCCGGATTTCACCTGGAAGACCTCGATTCCCGCCGACATCGCCGTGAGATTTCCAACGCCCGGGCGTTTTCACGATGCCAGTGGCGAGACTGTAGGTTATGAGGACGAGGTGGTGTTTCCGGTGACCGTCACCGCCGGGCAGTCGACTTCAGTAAACGTCGAACTCAACCTGTTCTTCGCCGTGTGCAAGGATGTCTGCATTCCGGCCAAGGCCGAAGCCTCGATCACGCTTGGGCCCATGGTAAAGGATCCGGCAGGTGCCGCCAGGGTCGAGCAGGCAGTGGTTGCGGTTCCCATGCCCGGCACGACAGTGTCCGGGGCCAGTGTCTTTGTTGAAAACGGCAAGCCGGTTCTGGTCCTGAAGCTTATTGAACGGCCCGATGATGTATTCGTCGAAACCTCCGGCAATGCCTACTTCCGCGCGCCGCAATTCTCCGCCGGTGGCCGCGAGGCGCGCCTCATCATCGATAATGTCACTGATGCGGCAAAGCTCAAGGGCACCGTACTCAGGCTCACCTTGCGGACGGCAAACGGGGGGCTTGAACAATACCTCACACTTCCCTAATGCCGGAGCGCAATTCTGGAGAACCGCAACATGACCATCAAGCCAGGCGACAAGATCCCCGCCGCCGATTTTTCAGTGATGACCGGCGATGGCCAGCAGAAGCTCTCGACCGATGTCATTTTCGCCGGCCGCAAGGTCGTGCTCTTCGCGGTGCCCGGCGCTTTCACGCCGACCTGCAGCATGAACCATCTCCCCGGCTTCCTCGCGGCGGTCGATGCCATCAAGGCCAAGGGCGTTGACACCATCGCCTGCACCTCGGTCAACGATGTGCATGTGATGAATGCCTGGGGTAAATCGAGCGGCGCCGATGGCAAGATCATGATGCTGTCGGACGGCAACGCCGATTTCGCCCGCGCCGTGGGCCTGGCCGTCGATCTCAAGGCGGCCGGGATGGGCGAACGCTCGCGCCGCTATTCCATGCTGGTCGAGAACGGCGTGGTGAAAACTCTGAACGTCGAGGAAAAATCCGGCGTCAACGTCTCCGGTGCCGAAACGATTCTGGAACAGCTATAATCTTCCCTCTCCCCTCGCGGGAGAGGGTCTCACCGTCGCTTGAATGGCGCCATGCCCTCGCGCGCCAATTCATCGGCGCGCTCATTGCCGTCGTGGCCGGCGTGGCCTTTCACCCAGTGCCACGACACCTTGTGGGTGCCGAGTGCTGCATCGAGCCTTTGCCACAGCTCGGCGTTTTTCACCGGCTTTTTGTCCGCAGTCTTCCAGCCGTTTTTCTTCCAGCCATGAATCCATTTGGTGATGCCGTCTTTCACATAGGATGAATCGACGTGCATCTCGACGGCACAGGATCGCTTGAGCGATTCGAGGGCACTGATCGCCCCCATCAGTTCCATGCGGTTGTTAGTGGTGTTGGCCTCGCCCCCCGACAATTCCTTGCGCGTGCCATTATAATCGAGGATGACGCCCCAGCCGCCGGGTCCGGGGTTTCCCGAGCACGCGCCATCGGTGTGGACGATCACCGTGTTGGCCGTCATACCCGGGCATTCGCCTCGCGCAATTCGCGCGGCAGCTTGAACGAGACATTCTCGTCGCGCATCGTCACCTTCTCGACCGTCACATCATAGTGCAAGCGAAAGGCATCGATCACTTCATCCACTAAGAGTTCAGGCGCCGAGGCACCGGCCGTCAGGCCGATAGTCGAAAGTCCCTGCAATGCCGTCCAGTCCAACTCATTGGCCCGCTGCACCAGCAGCCCGCGTGGGCAACCGTTCTTGACGCCGACTTCGACCAATCGCTTCGAGTTCGACGAATTGGGTGCCCCCACCACCAGCAGTAACTCGATGCGCGGTGCGATTTCCTTCACCGCCTCCTGGCGATTGGTGGTGGCATAGCAGATGTCTTCCTTGAACGGCCCCGTGATCAGCGGAAAGCGCCGCTGCAAAACGGCGATGACATCCCTGGTATCGTCAACCGACAATGTCGTCTGCGTCACGAAGGCGAGCTTGGCGGGTTCTCGCACCTCAAGCGCCTCGGCGTCGGCAACCGTCTCGATCAGCGTCACGGCGCCGTCAGGCAATTGCCCCATGGTGCCGATCACTTCCGGATGGCCCGAGTGGCCGATGAGAATGATATCGAGGCCTTCGCCATGATGCCGCTGTGCTTCCATATGGACCTTGGTAACCAGCGGGCAGGTGGCATCGATGTGGAACATGTGCCGCGCCGCCGCCGCCGCGGGCACCGCTTTCGGAACGCCATGGGCCGAGAAGATCACCGGCCGGCCACCATCCGGAATTTCGTCGAGCTCCTTGACGAAGATGGCGCCCTTGGATTTCAGATCGTCGACGACGAACTTGTTGTGGACGATTTCATGGCGCACATAGACCGGCGCGCCATAGAGCGCCAGTGCCCGCTCGACGATGTCGATCGCCCGCACCACGCCGGCGCAAAAGCCGCGCGGCGCGGCAAGAAGAATGGTGAGGGGCGGCTTGATCATGAACCCAGAAATGCGTTTCCCCCGGCCTGATGTCAACAGCCGAAACCGGCTTGACGGCAATGAGGCAAGCCGCTCAAATCCGCGCCATGACCGAGACCCGCGCCGAAATCCGCCTGCCGACAAAAAAGCTGAGCGACGATCTGCCGTTCTTCACGAAGGCTTTGAAGATGCGGCTCGACATGATCTATCCGGCCGACAATCCGGAAGTGGCCGTTCTGTCGGGCCACGGGCTCCGGCTGCGCCTCGAGACGGGGGCTTTGGAAGCACCGGCCACGCTGCGCATCCTGACCGATGATCCCGATGGCTTTGCAGCTGGTCAGCGCCATCTCACCGCGCCCAATGGCACGCGCGTTGAAATACACGAATTGAACCCGCCGCTGGTGCTGCCCGCTACCCAGCATGCTTTCGTGGTGCGCAAGCTCGCCGATCAGGCGCCCTGGGTCATTGGCCGCGCTGGCATGCACTACCGCGACCTCGTGCCGTCGCGTCTGGGTGGTGCGATGATCGCCTCGCACATCCGCATTCCCGATGGCGGGCCGGTGCCCGACATGGTGCACTTCCACAAGATCGGCTTCCAGCTGATCTTCTGCATCGCCGGCTGGGTCGATGTCGTCTACGAGGATCAGGCCGGGCCGATCCGCCTTCATGCCGGTGATTGCTTCATCCAGCCACCCGAAATCCGCCACCGCGTGCTGCACGCCAGCGACGGCATCGAGGTGATCGAGATTGGTGTTCCAGCTGAGCACGTAACCGAGATCGACCATGAGATGACGTTACCGACGCCAAGTGCGAATCCGGAGCGCCAATGGCAAGGCCAGCGCTTTGTCCACAATGTTGCAACCTCGGGAACGTTCGGGCCTCATCGCCTCAATGGATTCGTAGCGCGCGATACGACCATCAGCGCCAACACGCGGGGCGTGGCTTCGGTGCTAGTGGTGAAGCCCGATGGCGGCCAACCGGTCTGGACGAAGCATGGCGGCGACATTCTCTTCACCTTCGTGATGAAGGGTGCGATGAGTCTGGAAGGCGAAGGCAAAGACCCATATCGCCTTGCGGCTGGCGATGCTTTCGTCATTCCTCCCAACATGGCGACACGCTATTCCGAGGCCTCGATTGACCTCGAGCTTCTGGAAGTGTCCCTGCCTGGCGACTTTGCGACTGTGCCTGCCTGACGCCGTTAAGACATTGCCACATTTGATCACATCATGGTCATACTCTGCCCCCTTTGAACCACCAGACTTGCTCCTAGGACGGCGAAAAACCTGATCTCGCTCAACTTCGGCCGGATCACTCCAACTTAAACGGGAGACGTCAAAATGAAGACCATACTCGCAGCAACAGCCTTGACCGCGTTCCTCGCGGTGCCTGCCTTCGCAGCGGAAGATTGCAACGCATCGTTGATGAAGATCGACGAGGCGATGAAATCGGCCACCGTCGATGATGCGACCAAGGCGAGGCTCACCGAACTCGTCGGCCAGGCCAAAGCCTCCAACGACAAAGGCGATGCCGCGGCCTGCAGCGCCAGCGCCACGGAAGCCATGACACTGATGGGTATGAAGTAAACCATCTCCTGCACGGATGGCCCGGCCTTGCGCCGGGCCAACTGCACGCCACCGGCCAACTCAAGAAATGCAAAATTGTCCTCAGTCCTTGTCTTGACTTCCCGGTTCATCCGCCTAGTCTGACGGTGTTTTCAAGTAAACGCCTTGTGCGGGAGAGACCGGTTCGAACCGGCGCCGAAGGAGCAACCGCCCCGGAAACTCTCAGGCAAAAGGACCGCGAGGCGTTCGGAAATCTGGAGAGCAGTGGCCTTCGTCTTGAGGGCCGCTCACCGAAGGAGCGAAGTGGCAGGCTTGCGGGCCTGTTCCACGAAATCTCTCAGGTCGCATACAGAGGGGCAGATTCGGTTGGTACCGGGTCTGGCCCCGATTTGTATGGAGAGACCCGATGAGTGACGACGCTCCGAAGCGCACATCCCTTTACGATGAGCACGTGAAGCGCGGCGCCCGCATGGTGCCTTTCGCCGGCTATGAGATGCCGGTGCAATATCCCTCCGGCATCCTGATCGAGCATGGCTGGACGCGCCAACACGCTGGCCTCTTCGATGTCTCGCACATGGGCCAGTGTTTCATCTCAGGCCCCGATTTCGAAACCACCGCCAAGGCGCTGGAGCGCATCGTTCCGGCCGACATCCTGGGGCTCGTGCCGCATCAGCAGCGTTATTCGCAATTGCTCTTGGAAGATGGCGGCACGCTCGATGACCTGATGCTGACCCGCACCGAAACCGACGGTACATTTTATGTGGTGGTCAACGCCTCGCGCAAGGACCACGACTTCGCGCATGTCGAGCGCCATTTGCCTGAAGGCGTAACGCTCATGCGGCGCGATGACCTGGCACTGGTGGCGCTGCAAGGCCCCAAGGCTGAGGATGTGCTGGCCAAGGCGGTGCCGGCTGTGCGCGATCTGAAATTCATGCATTATCTCGATGCCAGCATTGCCGGTGTCGGCGCCCACATCTCGCGCTCCGGCTATACGGGTGAGGATGGTTTTGAAATCTCCATGCCCGCCCGCCACGCGGCGAAACTCTGGAATCATCTTCTCGACAATGCAGAGGTAAAACCCGTTGGCCTCGGCGCGCGCGATTCGCTGCGGCTCGAAGGCGGCTTGTGTCTCTATGGCCATGAATTGGACGAGACAATATCGCCGGTTGAAGCTGCCATCATGTGGTCGATCTCGAAGCGCCGCCGCGCCGAGGGGGGCTTCATCGGCGCTTCTCGGGTGCAAAGGGAGCTGGCCGAAGGTGTCGCCCGAAAACGCGTCGGCATCAAGCCCGAAGGCCGCGCCCCGGCGCGTGATGGCACCATCATCACCGGCATGAGCGGCCGCCCGATCGGCATCGTCACCTCGGGTGGCTTCGGCCCAACCGTCGGCGGCCCCGTCGCCATGGGCTATGTCGAGCCGCAATACTCCGTACCCGGAACATCCGTGCAGTTGATCGTCCGCGACAAGCCGCTGCCGGCCACTATCGTCAAGTTACCCTTTGTCCCCAACCGCTTCAAACGCTGAGGAGCCTGCCATGACCGTCAAATACAGCAAGGACCACGAATGGGTCATCGTCGAGGATGGCGTCGCCACCGTCGGCATCACCAGCCACGCGGCCGGACAATTGGGCGATGTCGTCTTCGTCGAACTCCCGGCCATCGGCAAGCAGGTGGTGAAGGACGCCGAGGCCGCGGTGGTCGAAAGTGTCAAGGCGGCGAGCGAAGTCTATGCCCCGGTCACCGGCGAAGTGGTAGCCGTGAACAAGGACCTCGAAGGCGATCCCGCCATGGTCAACCGTAGCCCCGAAAGCGACGCCTGGTTCATGAAGGTCAAACTCGCCAACCCCTCCGAGCTCGACGGCCTGATGGACAGGGCCTCCTATGACAAATTCATCGCTGGTTGAATGATCATGCCAGTACGTCCAACCCTTGCCGAGCTTGAACCCGGCGCCAATTTCATTGCCCGCCACATCGGGCCCGATGATGCCGATACCGCCGGGATGCTGCGCGGCGTTGGCGCGAAATCTCTGGAGGATTTCATCGCCAAGGTAGTGCCGGAGAAGATCCGCGCGGCCCGGCCGCTGGCCTTGAAGAAAGCCATGCCGGAGCGCACGGCACTGTCATACTTGCGCAAGATGGCGGAGAGGAACGAAGTCTTCACCTCGATGATCGGCATGGGTTACTACGGCACTGTCACGCCAAAAGTCATCCTCCGCAACAGTCTAGAAAACCCCGGCTGGTATACCGCCTACACGCCGTATCAGGCCGAAGTCAGCCAGGGCAGGCTCGAGGCGCTGCTGAACTACCAGCAGATGGTCATCGACATGACCGGCCTCGAAATCGCCAATGCCTCGCTGCTCGATGAGGCAACCGCCGCCGCCGAAGCCATGAGCATGGCCAAGCGCGTGGTGAAATCCTCCGCCAATACCTTCTTCGTCGATGCCGATACCCATCCGCAGACCATCGGCGTCATTGAAACCCGCGCCCGGGCCTTCGGTTATGACATCATCATCGGCGATCCGCTGAAGGACCTGAAAGCCGAAACCGTGTTCGCGGCCTTGCTGTCCTATCCCGGGTCGTCGGGGAATGTGCGCGATTATCGCGGCGTGATTGCCAAGCTGCATGGTGCGGGTGGACTGGCCATAATGGCCACCGACTTGCTGGCATTGGCGGTGCTGACACCGCCCGGCGAACTCGGTGCCGATATCGCGGTGGGTTCCAGCCAGCGTTTCGGCGTGCCCATGGGCTATGGCGGCCCGCATGCCGCTTTCTTTGCCACCAGGGATGAGTTCAAGCGCGCCATGCCGGGCCGCCTCATCGGCGTATCCGTCGATAGTCAGGGCCACCGGGCGCTGCGCATGGCGATGCAGACGCGCGAACAGCATATCCGCCGCGAGAAGGCGACCAGCAACATCTGCACCGCGCAAGTGCTGCTGGCCATCATCGCCGCGATGTTCGCCGTCTACAATGGCCCCAAAGGCATCGCCAAGATGGCCCAGCGCACCCATCGCATGGCTGAAATCTTCGCCGCCGCGGTGACAAGCTTCGGTTGCGAGGTGACGACCAAGGCCTTCTTCGACACGGTGACGGTGCATGTGCCGGGCCGCGCCCATGCGCTGTGGGCGAGGGCGAAAGAAAAGCGCATCAACCTGCGCTTTGTCGATGCCGATCATTTAGGCATTGCCTTTGACCAGTCGACGCGCCGCCAGGAACTCGAAAACCTGCTCACCGTGTTCAAGACCGATGCGCTGGACAAGACCTCGCTCGAACAGATCGACAAGGGCCTGAAGGATGTGATCCCCGAAGCCCTCAGCCGCACATCGAGCTTCCTCAGGCACCCGGTGTTCTCGATGTATCACTCCGAAACCGA
>JANPCS010000007.1:0-6127 GCA_031431065.1 Hyphomicrobiales bacterium
GCTTCGCTGTCGCGGCGATCACCGGCATGAGGATGCGCAGAACTTCGAGTCCCGCCGTTTGGCCCAACGGCACCAGACGCACGGCAACCGAAGTCAGCGCCGCGCAGAAGCCATGCAGATAGGCCAGCAGCGCGTGATGCCTTTCGATGCCCATGGCGGCGCAGGCGGCACCGGCGGCAATGGGGTAGGTTACCTCCCCCCTTGCGGGGGAGGTCGCGCAAAGCGCGGGAGGGGGGGCTTCTGCGACGATTGCCGCTGCCCCTCTCCCGCCCGCGCCCTGCGCGGTCGATCTCCCCCGCAAGGGGGGAGGTAAGAAGGTGGAGGCAGCGCTGGCGAAGGCCCGCCCCAACTGCGTGGTCTCCAGCCAGCGCTCGCGCGAGGAACACAGGGCGAGAGCCAGCTCATTCAACGCATCGCAATCATCTTCCCAGCAGCACCCGAACAGCACGGCGTCGTTCCAGCCGGAGCCCCGCGTGATGAGATCGCCGATCCAGCTTTCAACATCATCCGCATCGGCGATGACACCTGAGTCAATCGCCCATTCCAGCCCGTGGCTATAGGCGAAGGCGCCGGTTGGGAAAGCCGGCGACATCCAGTTGAGGAGCAGCAGCAGCTGTTGCGCTTCAATGCTCATGGGTGTGATAGGCGCCATGCTCGGGGTGAAAGGGTTCGGAGACTTCAGTGATTGTTGCACCAAGCGACTCCAGCATCTGCCGGATGATGCGGTCACGGCGGATGAGGATGCGATGCCCCTCGATCTGCGCCGCCAGGTGCCGGTTGCCGATGTGCCAGGCGAGTTGCATCAGATGCGCGGCGCTCCGTGCACGGATGTCCATCAGGTCTTCTTCCGCCGCGATCACTTCGGCCATGCGGCCGTCCGCCAGCACCAGCTTGTCGCCATGCTCGAGCTTCACTGGCTTCTCGAAATCCACGAACACCTCGTCGCCATGTTGCAGCGTGATGCGCTTGCGCCGGATGTGGCGCTCGTCGGCATCCATCACCACGATGTCGTAGGGCGTGCCATCAGGCGATTCGGCGCGGCGGAAGGATGTGACGCGGAATGTCATCAGAACAGGAAATAGCGCTGCGCCATCGGCAGCGAGGTTGCCGGTTCGCAGGTGAGGAGTTCGCCATCGGCGCGGACTTCGTAGGTCTCGGGGTTGACCTCGATCACCGGCGTCGCGTCATTGTGAATCATCGAGGCCTTGGACAGGCCGCCACGGGTGTTGCCGACCGGCACCATTTTCTTAGACGTACCCAGCCGCTTGTCGAGCCCGGCGTCGAGTGCGGCTTGGGAAACGAAGGTGACGGAGGAATTGGTCAGCAGCTTACCGAAGCTGGCGAACATCGGGCGGTAATGCACCGGCTGCGGCGTGGTGATCGAGGCATTGGGATCGCCCATCGGGGCTGCCGCAATCGAACCGCCCAACAGCACCATCTCCGGCTTGACGCCAAAGAACGCCGGGTTCCACAACACCAGATCGGCGCGCTTGCCCACTTCGATCGACCCCACTTCATGGGCGATGCCCTGGGCGATGGCCGGGTTGATGGTGTATTTGGCGACATAGCGCTTGACTCTGGTATTATCGGCGGCGCCATCGCCTTTGAGACTGCCGCGCTGTACTTTCATCTTATGCGCCGTCTGCCAGCAGCGGATGATGACTTCACCAACCCGGCCCATCGCCTGGCTGTCCGACGAGATCATCGAGATGGCGCCCAGGTCATGCAGGATGTCTTCCGCCGCGATCGTCTCCTTGCGGATGCGGCTTTCGGCAAAGGCAATGTCTTCGGGAATCTGCGGCGACAAATGATGGCAGACCATCAGCATGTCGAGATGTTCGGCCACCGTGTTGATGGTGTAGGGCCTGGTCGGGTTGGTCGACGACGGCAGCACGTTGGACAGCCCCGCCACCTTGATGATGTCGGGCGCGTGGCCGCCGCCCGCCCCCTCGGTGTGGAAGGTGTGAATGGTGCGGCCCTTGAAGGCGGCAATCGTCTCCTCGACGAAGCCCGACTCGTTCAGCGTATCGGTGTGGATCGCCACCTGTACATCGTGCGCATCGGCAACGCTCAGGCAATTGTCGATGGCCGCCGGTGTCGTGCCCCAGTCTTCGTGCAATTTGAGACCGCAGGCTCCGGCCAGGATCATTTCCTCCAGGGCCTGCGGCAGCGAGGAATTGCCCTTGCCCATGAATCCCAGATTCATCGGGAAGGCGTCGGCGGCCTCGATCATCCGCATCAGATGCCAGGCCCCGGTGCAGGTGGTGGCGAGCGTCCCATGCGCCGGGCCGGTGCCGCCGCCCAGCATCGTGGTGACTCCGGAATAGAGGGCTTCTTCGAGTTGCTGCGGGGCGATGAAGTGAATGTGGGAATCGATGCCACCAGCGGTCAGAATTTTACCCTCGCCGGCGATGATCTCGGTCGATGGCCCGATGATCAACGTGACACCCGGTTGCGTATCGGGGTTCCCCGCCTTGCCGATGGCGGCGATGCGGCCGCCGCGCAGACCCACATCGGCCTTGGTGATGCCGGTGTGATCGACGATCAGCGCGTTGGTGATTACCGTATCGAGCGCACCCGCCGCCCGCGACAGCTGCGATTGCCCCATGCCGTCGCGGATCACCTTGCCGCCGCCGAATTTCACCTCCTCGCCAGGAATGGTGAAGTCCTTCTCGACCTCGATGAACAATTCGGTATCGGCCAGCCGCACCCGGTCGCCCACCGTCGGGCCATACATGGCGGCATAGGTGGCGCGGGAGAGCGAGGTCACTCGTTTGGTCCTTCCGTTCCGAGAAGCGAGAAAGCGTTCAAGGCAGCAGCATCCACATCGAACGTATAGGTCGGCGACGCTCCCGCATCCTCGTTCAAGGCCGCAATCAGGCAATCGCTGAAGTCGATCCTGAACAGCTCGAACCAACTCAATGCCTTGAAGACGGTGGCGCGGCTCTCAATTGTGAGTTCCTCACGAGTCAACAGGTCGAGAATGACGTCCGCAATCGTTTTCTTCGGTTGCTTGTAGACGCTGCGCAATGCCCAAGCCATCTCGGCCAGGACCACGACGGAAACGCGCACATGTCCGGCCGGCACACCGGATAACATGTTCAGCGCCGCCTGCTTCTGACCGGCATGATCATTGGCATAGAGCTTAAGGAGAACATTTGTATCGGCGGCGATCATTCCGCGGCGTTGGCCCGCTTCGATTTCAGCCAGTCCTGAAACGCCTGCCATTCCGCCCACTGGCGATTGATCCGGTCATGCTTTTCGGAAAGAGTTGCCATGATCTCGGCGTCCACGTCGATTGGCGGGCCGTTGTGTGAAAACAGGCCCTTGATGTTGGACAGCTTCTGGTTTCGGGCCATCATTCTTACCGTGCGCCCGTTGCGCTCGATGTAGAAATCAATCCTGTCGCCTTCTTTTAAATCCAATTGCTTCCGAATCGCTTCCGGAACAACGACCGCTCCGGCCGCTCCCATTCGCGTCTCATGATGATCCAATGGATTGCTCCTCGGTAAGATGCCACTCGCAGCAACTATAGCACATTTCAAAGCTTTCCCATCACCTTGCCCTGAAACCCGTAGACTCTTCGCAATCCGCCGTAGGGCACCAGCGTCACCTCGCGGCGCTGGCCGGGTTCGAAGCGCACGGCGGTACCCGCCGCGATGTCGAGCCGATGGCCGTGCGCCTTGGCGCGGTCAAAGCGCAAGGCGCCGTTGGTTTCGAAGAAATGATAATGCGAACCCACTTGAATGGGCCGGTCGCCGGTGTTGGCAACCTCGATGGTGATCCTGACGGCACCAACATTGAGTTCGATGTCGCCAGATTTCGGGATGATTTCGCCGGGGATCATGCGTGGCTCCCGAGGTTTTTTCCTTCTCCGCCCGCGAAGCGAGTGGGGAAGGTGGCACGCGCCGGTTTCGGCGCGTGACGGATGGGGTTCTCGCCCGGAGCACCGGCCCCACCCGGCGCGTACCGCGCCACCCTCCCCGCGCGGTCCGCGCGAACAGGGAAAGTTTTGTGTTGGCCGGTCATGCTTTGCTTCCTACCTGATCGGTTGATGCACGGTGACGAGCTTGGTGCCATCGGGGAATGTGGCTTCGACCTGCACGTCGTGGATCATCTCAGCGATACCCTCCATCACCTGGGCGCGGGTGATAACATGGGCGGCCTTCTCCATGAGGTCAGCCACCGATGCCCCGTCACGCGCCCCTTCGACGACATAGTCTGTGATCAGCGCGATGGCTTCCGGGTGGTTGAGCTTACAGCCGCGCTCCAGCCGCCGCCTGGCCACGATGGCCGCCATGGCGACCAGCAGCTTGTCTTTTTCGCGCGGCATCAGTTGCATGGTTTTCCCTCAGAACGACCAAGTTTTGGGCAGGCCGGCGCCGCCGGTCAACACCGAAAGCGCTGGAATAAGGGCCTTTCGCAATTCGAAGCCATCCCGCGCACAGAGCCTTGCAACGAGCTTGCCAGACCACGCGCTGGCGCTGCCCGACGCACCGATTTCGGCCCGTACGCGGTCAATGAATTGCTCGGCATGGGCATCGGCCAGCACGATGGTTGCGAAGGCGCGGGCATCGGCCAGGGTGGCAAGGGTTTTGGGCGGCGCACCTTCGAAGGCCAGATCATCGGCGAAGATCAGCTTGCCCGCGCGGGCGATGCGCCAGCGGTCATTTAACTTTGCATGCCGGACAATTTCGCCACTGGCGGCGCGGCCCAGCACCACGCTTTCAACACCGAGGAAGCGCGCATCAACAGCCAGATCGACGCTTATCGAGCGCGACAACGAGGCGCCATCGAATAGGATCGACTCGTTCGGCAGCCAGGAGAGCGAGGCGCCGGCCCCGGCCTTGAGCTTGACGTCGATAGTGGCAGCAGGCCCCAGCGTGCGATAGACACGCTCGGCGGCTTGCGAGGTGACGGTGAGCCGGGCGCCGGCTTCTGCTGCGATATCGAACCGGAAGCGGTCGCCGCCCGCCAGCCCGCCGCCGGTGTTGATGAGGATGGCCTCGCTGCTGCCGATCGGCAGGCGCAGTTTGGCGGCACCGGATTCGCGTAAGTTGCGTAATCCTTGCGGCCCGGCGCTCAAGCCGATGCTGCCTTCCGAGCGCTGATGCCGGATGGCAGCGGCCTCGCTCATGCCAGCTTCTTCCAGGCCAGCGCGAAGATATCGGGTGCCAGCTCCTTGGCAGTCACCAGCGCCCTCAGCAGGTTTGCCGCTTCCTTGAAACGGCCATCGCGGAGCTTGGCGGCACTGAGACATTCAGCGAGCAGTTCCTCGAACAACGCGGCGCTGAACTTGGCGCCACTCTCAAGCTTCACGCCATGCTTGAGCCAGTGCCACAATTCGGCGCGCTGCAGATCGGCGCTGGCGCGGTCGGCGATTGTCTCATCTATGGCAACCGGACCGCCACCCGAGAGCCACGACTCGAGCGCTGCAAGTGCGGCTGCAATGTTTTGCCGGACATGGTCTTCGCTGACGGCGGTGACGGTGGATTTGAGCATGTCCTTCTGGCTGATGGCGGCATCATCGCGCGATACATAGATCTGGTTGGCCGTCGGCATGTCGTCATTGAAGACCTTGAGTGCCGCAGTGACGTGATCGGGATGCGCCGTCCAAAGGCCATCGAAGCCGGAGCGCACCGCCTTCTCGGCCAGTGCGCGTGGCGCCGTCCTCGCCATGGGCGCCAGAGCCAGAAGCCCGCGCCGATGCGCTGCGCGGATGACCAGGCCCGCCAGCGACTCGCCGCCATCAGTTGCTTGCGGCTTGCGGTCCGCCAGGTTGCGGATGACGTCGTAACAATAACTTTCACCGCCCGGCGTCAAGCCGGCGGCATGTTCGCGCAGCTCATGCACGATCTCGTCGATCTCGAAGGCGGCCTGTAGTCTGTCGATGCGCAGATGCACGCGGATCGAACCGGCGGGCAACTCCAACAGGCTTTGCGCGTGCAGCAGAACGTCGTTCCACAGCCGTGCTTCGGTCTGTGACGCAATACCGGTCAATTGCAGATAGGGCCCCGACGCCTTGGCCAGCGCCACACTGGCATTGTGAAAAAGATAGAGCCCGGCATCGAACAGACCGGCGGAGAATGGCTTGCCATCGCATTTCATCCGCGGTTCGTCGCCGAGC
>JANPCS010000008.1:0-2434 GCA_031431065.1 Hyphomicrobiales bacterium
GCCACGGTGATGGCGATGCGCTATTTCTTCGCCCCCAAGGCGACGATCAACTATCCCAATGAAAAGGGGCCACTCAGCCCACGCTTTCGTGGCGAGCATGCGCTCCGGCGTTATCCCAATGGCGAGGAACGCTGCATCGCCTGCAAGCTCTGCGAGGCGATTTGCCCGGCGCAGGCCATCACCATCGAGGCTGGCCCGCGAAGGAACGACGGCACCAGGCGCACCACGCGCTATGATATCGACATGGTGAAGTGCATCTATTGCGGCTTCTGCCAGGAAGCTTGTCCGGTCGATGCCATCGTCGAGGGACCAAATTTCGAATTCGCCACCGAGACGCGCGAGGAGCTGCTCTTCAACAAGGAGAAGCTGCTGGCCAATGGCGACCGCTGGGAACGCGAGATCGCCCGCAACATTGCACTCGACTCCGACTACCGGTGAGGAGGTAACATGATCGCCGCACTCTTCTTCTACCTGTTTTCGGCGTTTGCCGTTGCCTCCGCCGTGATGGTCATCTCGTCGCGGAACCCGGTGCACTCGGTGCTGTTCCTCATCCTCTGCTTCTTCAACGCGGCGGGCTTGTTCATCCTGATGGGTGCCGAGTTCCTGGCGATGATCCTGGTCGTCGTCTATGTCGGGGCCGTGGCCGTGCTCTTCCTGTTTGTCGTCATGATGCTCGATGTCGATTTCGTCGAACTGCGCACCGGCATGCTGAACTATGTGCCGATTGGCGCCACCATTGGCCTGATCGTGCTGGTTGAACTGACGCTTGTCCTCGGCAGCTGGGTGATCGATCCGGCGAGTGTAGCAATCAGGGCGTCGCCCACACCGAGCGATGTCACCAACACCGAGGCGCTGGGCCGCGTCATCTATACCGACTACATCTATTACTTTCAGGCGGCGGGCCTGGTGTTGCTGGTCGCCATGATCGGTGCCATCGTGCTGACGCTTCGCCACAAGGAAGGTGTGAAGCGCCAGAACATTTCCGATCAGGTCGCCCGCAATCCGGCCACCGCCATGGAAATCATCAAGGTCAAATCGGGGCAGGGGATCTGAGCCATGGAGATCGGTCTCTCGCATTATCTCACCGTCGCCGCGATCCTCTTCACCATTGGCATCTTCGGGATATTCCTCAACCGCAAGAACGTCATCGTAATCCTGATGTCGATCGAGCTCATGCTGCTGGCCGTCAACATCAACCTGGTGGCGTTCTCAACCGCACTTGGCGATCTGGTGGGTCAGGTCTTTGCACTTCTGGTGCTGACGGTTGCGGCTGGCGAAGCCGCCATCGGCCTTGCCCTTCTGGTGACCTATTTCCGCAACCGCGGCTCCATCGCGGTTGAAGATATCAATATGATGAAGGGCTAACGGGCAATGATGTACTTGGCCATTGTCTTCCTGCCGCTGCTGGGAGCACTCATCGGTGGGCTTTTCGGCACCAAGGCCTTCAAGGGACTGGGCAACGATGCCGATGTCTATGGCGGGCACCACGGGGCTGGCCATGACGAGCGCGGCCATGGTGATCACCATCACGGTCACTATGATGGCCCGGCCTGGCCGATGTACCTGACGACGGCGCTGCTCTGCATTTCCGCCATTCTCTCCTGGGTGGTTTTCGTCGGCTTCCTGCACGAGCCACATGCCGAGAAGGTGGAGCTGTTCCGCTGGATCAATTCGGGCGCCTTGACCGCCAACTGGGTGTTGCGCATCGACACCTTGACTGCCGTCATGCTGGTGGTCGTCAACACCGTTTCGGCGCTCGTCCATATCTACTCGCTGGGCTACATGAGCCACGACGAGCACCAGCCGCGCTTCTTTGCTTATCTCTCGCTCTTCACCTTCGCCATGCTGATGCTGGTGACCGCCGACAATCTGGTGCAGATGTTTTTCGGCTGGGAAGGTGTGGGCCTCGCCTCTTATCTGCTGATCGGATTCTGGTATGAGCGCGAGACCGCCAACGCTGCGGCGATCAAGGCCTTCGTCGTCAACCGTGTGGGTGATTTCGGTTTCGCCCTCGGCATCTTCGGCTGCTTCTTCGTCTTCGGCTCGGTCGACTTCGACACGATCTTCAGTACAGCGCCCGGCGTTGCCGGCAAGCCCATGCATTTCCTGTCGTGGGAATTCGATACGCTGACCGTGCTCTGCCTGCTGCTGTTCATGGGCGCGATGGGCAAATCGGCCCAGTTCCTGCACACCTGGCTGCCGGATGCGATGGAGGGCCCGACGCCGGTGTCCGCGCTGATCCATGCCGCGACGATGGTGACTGCAGGAACAATTGCGCCGACTTGCCCGATGCCCCGATGAACAGCAGCACGCCCAGCAGATTGGCGGCGTTCCAGTCGGTCCACAGGAAATGCAGGTTGGTCTTTGACAGCTCCTCGACATTGGCAAAGACATCGTCAAAACGGATGCTGTCGGTCAGGTAGAACAGGCCAAA
>JANPCS010000009.1:0-8182 GCA_031431065.1 Hyphomicrobiales bacterium
CGCGGCACAGGTCACCCGTCAATGCCTTCGTCCACATCCTCTCCTGCATCGCCGCCTACGGCCTCAAGCCCGTCAAGCCAAGGATAAATGGCCACGTCAACCTCACAGCTTATCCATAATCGGGGTTTACCAGTTGCAGGAGATGCGCAAGCATCAATGCCGATGCTTACCTGGCAGAGGATCAGGGTGGTTCGCAGTTCTGGCAATCCGGCAAACGTCAGTAATGGCCGGCGGATGCCTCGATCGAACGGATGTCGGATGGTCTTGGCGCGGACTTGAAGCTGGGCGGTTGCAGGAGTCTTGATGGGAACAGGTCCTCGAGGAAGTAAGCCGCCAGTTCGGTGCGGCTCGACAGGCCCGACTTGGCATAGACGGCGGCTGCCTGTTGCCGCACGGTGGCTGAAGACGAGTTGCGAAGATTGGCGATTTCCTTGTGCGACAGGCCTTTTAACATCAGCATGGCGACATCGCGCTCGCTCGCCGACAATTGCCAAGCGCTGAACTGCTGCTGAATGGCCTCTGCCAGGCCATCGCAGTGAACCCGCGCCGCTGCCCGCCACTGGTTGCCCTCGGCAATGGCGTCACTGAGGGCGCTGCTAAGATCGCTGTGCTCAAGGCGCGCATCGCGCAGGCGGAAGCCGGCATAGGAGACAGCGGCAATAGCAAGTGCAAAAAGCAGAAACCCGGGCGCGTCCTCAATCAGGAACTCGGTCAGTTTGAAAGATTCGTCGGCGTCAATCCTGTCATATCCGGCCCCCGCCATGAAGATCGCCGTTGCCAGACTGGCGTGACCAAATAACCGCCTCATGCCCATGCCCCCTTTTTAGCTTTGGAACAGTGTCGCCAGCGATCATGGCCGAATTGCGAAACTGGTGTTCGTGACGGCACCGGACCATGCAAGAGCCCGGTCAGTTAGCATTGACGATGCCCTTCACCGTATCGGCGGGCGTTCCCGCAGTCGATTTCGCCGAAACCGGAAACGCGCCGGTATTGGCGGCGGACGCCGACAGTTTCACGATCATCTTCAGCGCGAAACTCTGGCCGCGCGCCAGCGTCCCGGTCGAGAATGTGCCACTACGCACGGCTGCCGTGATGTCCGTGCCGTCGGCGTAGTTGATGTAGGTCACGGTGTAACCAATGGCAGCACCCGTGCCCTTGAGCGTGAAGGCCGCCGGCAGCAACCCGTCGTTGTGGATCAGGACCGGAAAAAACGAGCTCTTGCCGCGTCCGATCGAAATCGTCTTCGTCTGGCCAGCGGACGCCGCGCCATAGATGTTGTTGCCCACGTAGTTGCCGGAAAAGTTGCCGATCTCGGCATCCGGCAGCCGCAGCGATCGCGACGCCACGAACCGCGCATCGATGTCGCCACCGGCACTTGTGAAGCTGCCACCCGCATAGAGCAGGCCATTGACCACCGCCAGTGTCTGGCCATCGCCCAACCACGGCCCGTCTCCCGAACCGTTGGAGCCGAGGGCGCGCCATACCGTACCGTCGAACCAGGCGATATTGTCGGCCGCCGGCTTGCCGTTGGCGTTCTGGAACGAACCGCTGGCGAACACCAATGAACCGCTCGTCGCCAGGGCGTAAATGTACGTCGTGGCCGGGAACCAGCCATCAGTGCCGGTAGTGTTGGCGCCGAGTGCATGCCACGCCAAACCGTCCCACTTGACCACGTGGTCGGCTGCGGCGATGCCCCCGACATTCATTTTGTCGGTGCCGACATAGACATCCGTGCCGCTTGCGGTCAGCGCCCGGACGAATGTGTCAATGCCGCCGCCAACGGCGTTCCAGGTGCCGTCATAAGCGGCGATGTGGTCGGCCGCCAGATCGCCGTCGAGGTTGGTGAATGTGCCGCCCGCGTAGAGCACGCCGTTGCTGTCGGCGGTCAGGGCGTAAACGCCGCCCGTGAAATCGCCGTCGTTATCGACCGTCTCGCTTGGGGCGCCGGTCAAGAGGTCGCAGACCAGCAGGTAGTCGGCCTTGGGGCGCCCGGCGCCATTCTGGAAGCCGCCGCCGACATAGAGGGTCGTGCCGATCACCTGCAGCGCATTCACCTGCAGGCTGACGGTCGGGCCAGTGCGGCCGGGCGTATCGCAGAACGGCGCCCAATTCGTGCCATCGAACACCGCGAGATTGTCGGCGTCGGGGTTGCCGCCGGCGTCCTGGAAATTGCCGCCGGCATAGATCTTGCCGCCGTAGTGGGCGATCGCCAGCACCGATCCGCTGCCGAGCGGCGTTGCACCAAGTGCTGTCCACGCGAACCCGTCCCACTTGGCGATGCGATCGGCATTCGGGTCGCCGCCGGCATTGGTGAAACCGCCACCGGCGTAAAGGACCGTGCCAAATCTGTGCAGTGCCGAGACTTTGCCATTGAGCGATGCGGTCCCGGCGGTGCCGCCATCCCCGACGTGGTTCCAGCTGCCCCGTCCGGTCGCCGCCGCGGGAGTGGCGGCGGCGAGACTGACGGCGAGACCCAACAACAAGGCGAACCGGGCACGGCGCATGTGCGGACTCTATCTCCAGGAGGAGCCACAGTAGGCAGCGCGGAGATTTCGGTCAACCGGCGTTTTCGGGAGCAAAAGCGCCTCTTGCGAAAGTCCCCGGAGGTGGCTATATCGGCATCAACTTAGGTTCACTCACATAGCCACGAAAGTGGAGATCGAGAGTGGGTCCCAGCCCGGGACCCGCTTTTTTCGTTTTTGAAGGGTCTTATGGCGGACGACAGACTTGCGCGCGAGACGGGGCCGGCCCAACGGGTGGTGGCATTGGCCGAGCCTGTGCTGGGCGATCTGGGTTTCCGGCTGGTGCGCGTCAAGATGACCGGTTCGACGCTGCAGATCATGGCGGAACGGCCGGACGGCACGTTCGCCATCGAGGATTGCGAGGCGGTGAGCCGGGCCATGTCGCCGCTGCTCGACGTCGAGGATGTGATCTCGGCGCGTTATCATCTGGAAGTCTCGTCGCCCGGTATCGACCGGCCTTTGGTGCGGCCTGCCGATTTCGAAAGCTGGGCCGGCCACGAGGCGAAGATCGAAATGGCGGTGCCGGTGGCCGGGCGCAAACGTTTCAAGGGCAAGCTCGAAGGCTACACGCAAGGCGAGGTGCGCCTGTTCATCGAGAACCCGGAAGGCGCCAGCAAGGAACCGGTGTTGATCGGTGTTCCCTTCGCCGACATCGGCGAGGCCAAATTGGTACTGACCGATGAATTGATTGATGCGGCGCGTGCGCGTCTGCCTGGCAAGGGCTACGGCGACGGCGCCGAAATCGACGAAGACCAGATTTCGCAAAAGAGGAGCGAAGACAATGGCTGAATATGGCGTAAGCGCAAACCGCTTGGAACTGTTGCAGATCGCCGACGCCGTGGCGCGCGAAAAGTCGATCGACAAATCCGTCGTGCTGCATGCGATGGAGGAGGCGATCCAGAAGGCCGCCAAGGCGCGCTATGGCGCTGAGAACGAAATCACCGCCGAGATCGATCCCAAGTCGGGCGAAACAAGGTTGCAGCGCCTGCTGCTGGTGGTCGACAAGGTCGAGAATGACGCGACCGAGATCAGCCTCACCGAGGCGCAGCGCCGCAATCCGGCGGCCGGTCTTGGCGACCAGATCGCCGAGCCCTTGCCGCCCATCGAGTTCGGCCGCATCGCCGCGCAGAATGCCAAGCAGGTGATTGTGCAGAAAGTGCGCGATGCCGAACGCGACCGCATGTATGCCGAATACAAGGACCGCATCGGCGAGATTGTGCATAGCGCGGTGAAGCGTGTCGAATACGGCAATGTCATCGTCGATCTGGGGCGTGGCGAAGGCATCATCCGGCGCGACGAATCGCTGCCGCGCGAAACCTTCCGCCCCGGCGACCGGGTGCGCGCCTATGTCTATGACGTCAGGCGCGAGCAGCGGGGCCCACAGATTTTCCTGTCGCGCACGCACCCGGAATTCATGTCGCGGCTGTTCGGCCAGGAAGTGCCGGAAATTTACGATGGTGTCGTCGAGGTTGTGGCCGTGGCCCGCGATCCCGGCAGCCGCGCCAAGATCGCGGTGCGCTCGAAAGACAGTTCGATCGATCCGGTTGGCGCTTGCGTCGGTATGCGGGGGTCGCGCGTTCAGGCGGTGGTCAACGAGCTGCAGGGTGAAAAGATCGACATCATCCAGTGGACGCAGGATGTGGCGGCTTTCGTGGTCAATGCGCTGGCGCCCGCCGAAGTCGCCAAGGTGGTGCTCGATGAAGAGTCGGAGCGGATCGAGGTGGTGGTGCCCGACGAACAGCTGTCGCTGGCCATCGGCCGGCGTGGCCAGAACGTGCGGCTTGCGTCGCAACTCACCGGTTGGGATATCGACATCATGACGGAAGCCGAGGAATCGGAACGCCGCCAGAAGGAGTTCACCGTCCGCACCGAGCTTTTCGTATCGGCACTCGATGTCGACGAGACGCTGGCGCAGTTGCTGGCGTCCGAAGGCTTCGCCTCGGTCGACGAGGTGGCCTATGTCGAGTTGCATGAGATCGCCTCGATTGACGGCCTCGACGAACAGACGGCGGAAGAGTTGCAGAACCGGGCGCGCGAATTCCTCGAGCGCGAGACGGCCGAACTCGACGCCAAGCGCGTGGAGCTGGGGGTGCTGGATGAGTTGAGGGCCCTCGACGGCCTGTCGCCTGTCATGCTGGTGGCGCTGGGCGAGGCCGGCATCAAGTCGGTCGAGGATTTCGCCGGCTGTGCCACCGATGACCTGATCGGCTGGACCGAGCGCAAGCCTGGCGGAGCGGTCAAGCACAAGGGCGCTTTCTCGGATCTCGAGGTTGCGGCGGACGAAGCCAATGATCTGATCATGCGGGCGCGCGTCCTGGCGGGCTGGATCGTAGCTCCGGCCGAGGTTGAGCCCGAAGCCGAAGGCGAGGCCGAGGCCGGCACGGGTGAGGTGGACGCCTGAACGCGAACTTGACCGGGCATATCGAGGAGGCTGAACCAGCCTTGGCCGACCGCATGTGCATCCTCACCCGCCAGGTGAAGGACGAAGCGGAGCTGATCCGTTTTGTCCGCGGGCCCGATGGCGAGGCGGTGCCGGATCTTGGCCGCAAGCTGCCGGGGCGCGGCGTATGGGTGAGCCTCAACCGCGAGGTGCTGGCCGAAGTTATGCGCAAGAAGTTGTTTTCGCGTGGCTTTGCGGCTGAAACCTCGGTACCGGCGGATTTGCCGGAGCGGATTTCGAAGCAACTCCGCCAGCAGGTGCTGGCGCTGACGTCGCTGGCCAAAAAGGCCGGCGAAGCGGTGACCGGCTTCATGAAGGTTGAAGAAATGGCAAGCCGGGGACGGGCAAAACTGCTGTTCCATGCCACTGAAGCCGCGCTGGACGGATGCCGCAAACTCGACAAGTTTTTGCAGCCCGGAATGGAAAGAATAGTTCTTTTCAGTTCGGACGAATTGGATTTGGCGTTTGGCCGGTCAAATGTGGTACATGCAGCCGTGGCCAGGGGCGGGCTTGCCGACAAGCTCCTCCTTGGCGTGCGCCGGATCGAGACGTTTGAGGCCCCAAACGGGCTAAAGGGACCTGAAGAGAGAGTATGACTGATACATCCGACAAAGACCGCAAGCCAGACACCCGCCCGGGTGGCGGAACCCTGACGCTCAAACGGCCGGCGATCGAACAGAGCCGGGTGAAGCAGAGCTTTGGGGCCGGCCGCAGCAAGACTGTGGTCGTTGAGACCAAGCGCAAGCGTTTCGACGACAAGTCGCCCGGTGCGGCCGAACAGCGCCCGGTTTTCCAGTCGCCCGCGCCCAAAGTGGCGCAGCCCGCCGCCGCCGCGCAACCACAGGCAGTGGCGCCGCGCAGCACCACAGCTCTGGCTCAGCCGCTGCGCCAGGCCGCTGCTGCTGGTACAGCTGCGGCCGGCGGTACGGCAAGCCAAGCGCGCCCGGCAGGCGTCGCACCGCCGCGGCAGGCAACCACGCCGCCACCGCCGCGCCCCATTTCGGCGCAGCGTTCAGGCGTTGTGTTGCGGACGCTGTCGGCCGAGGAGAAGGAAGCCCGCGACCGCGCGCTGGCCGGCGCCCGGGTGCGCGAGGCCGAAGACCGCAAGCGCCAGGAAGAAGATGCCAAGCGCCGCACCGAACAGGAACAGCGCGAGTTTGTCGAACGCGAGGCCGCGGCCAAGCGCAAGGCCGAGGAAGACGCGCGCCATCGCAGCGAGGAAGAGGGCAAGCGCAAGGCCGAGGAAGCCACCAAGAAATTGGCGCAGCGGACTGGCGCTGCAAACACCGCCAACATCGTGACGCCGGCGACGGCGCCAATGAAGGCCTCGACCGTCACGGTCAAGCGGGTTTCCCACGACGAGGAAGAAACCGCACCCAAGACTTTCCGGCCAAGCGGTCCGGGCGGCACCATCAAGCGCGAAGTCAAGGCGCCGGCACCGGCCCGCACCAAGGCCGACGCCGACAAGCGCCGCGGCCGCCTGACGGTTGCCAATGCGCTGGACGAATCCGAAGAACGCGCCCGCTCCGTCGCCGCCTTCCGGCGCCGCACCGAGCGGCTGAAAAAACAGGCGCAAGGCTTCCAGATGCCGACCGAGAAGATGAGCCGCGAGGTCATCATCCCCGAGGCGATCACCATCCAGGAACTTGCCAACCGCATGGCCGAGCGCGCCGTGGACATCATCAAGCTGATGATGAAACAGGGCAACATGCACACCATCAACGACGTGATCGACGCCGATACAGCACAGATCATCGCCGAGGAGATGGGTCACAAGGTGAAGCGCGTATCGGAAGCCGACGTGGTTGAAGGCCTGGCCGGCGACAGCGATACGACCGAACAGCTGCAGTCGCGCCCGCCGGTCGTCACCATCATGGGTCACGTCGACCACGGCAAGACATCGCTTCTCGATGCGCTGCGCAAGACCAATGTTGTCTCTGGCGAAGCCGGCGGCATCACGCAGCATATCGGCGCCTATCAGGTCGAGACCCGGAACGGCGTCGTCACCTTCATCGACACGCCGGGCCACGAGGCCTTTACCGCCATGCGAGCCCGCGGCGCCAAGGCTACCGACATCGTGGTACTTGTCGTTGCGGCTGATGACGGTGTCATGCCGCAGACGGTGGAAGCCATCAATCACGCACGCGCCGCAGGTGTTCCGATCATCGTGGCAATCAAC
Organism: Hyphomicrobiales bacterium; assembly: GCA_031431065.1. Lineage (GTDB taxonomy): Bacteria > Pseudomonadota > Alphaproteobacteria > Rhizobiales > Aestuariivirgaceae > Aestuariivirga. The sequence continues at coordinate 7,142 of JANPCS010000009.1, forward strand.
AAGATCGACAAGCCCTCAGCCAATCCGGCGCGGGTCAGGAACGATCTGCTGCGCTACGAGATCGTCGTCGAAAGCATGGGTGGAGATACGCTCGAGGTCGAGGTCTCGGCGCTCAAAGGCACCAATCTCGACAAGCTGCTGGATGTCATCCTGCTGCAATCGGAAGTGCTCGATCTCAAGGCCAATCCGAACCGCGAGGCCGGTGGCCTGGTGGTCGAAGCCCAGCTCGACAAGGGCCGTGGTCCGGTGGCGACGGTTCTGGTACAGCGCGGCACGCTGAAACTTGGCGACATCTTCGTTGCAGGCTCCGCCTGGGGCCGGGTGCGTGCCCTCGTCGACGACAAGGGCGCCCAAGTCAAGGAAGCCGGTCCTTCGTCTCCGGTCGAGGTGCTGGGCCTCAATTCGGCGCCCGAAGCCGGTGACCAGTTCGACGTGGTGCCGAGCGAGGCGCGGGCCCGCGAAGTCACCGATTACCGCGAGAGGAAGCGCCGCGAAACCCGTGGTGCAGCAGGCGCGCGCTCGTCGCTCGAGCAGATGATGTCGGCGATGAAGGACGGCAATGTCACGGAATTCCCGATCCTGGTGAAGGCCGACGTGCAGGGTTCTGCCGAAGCCATCGTCCAGGCGCTGGAAAAGGTCGGCAACGCCGAAATCAAGTCGCGCGTCATCCACTATGCGGTGGGCGGCATCAACGAAAGCGATATCGGGCTCTCGGAAGCGTCACGCGCCGTGGTTCTGGGCTTCAATGTCCGTGCCTCAAGCCAGGCGCGCGCCGCGGCCGAGCGGGCAGGCATCGAAATCCGCTATTACAACATCATCTATGACCTGGTGGATGACATCAAGTCCGCCATGTCGGGCAAGTTGGCGCCGGAACTGCGCGAAACCTTCCTCGGCAATGCTAGGATCCTCGAGGTCTTCAACATCACCAAGGTCGGCAAGGTGGCGGGCTGCCAGGTCACCGAAGGCACCGTGCAGCGCGGCGCCAAGGTACGCCTGATCCGCGACAATGTGGTCATCCACGAAGGCACGCTCTCGACGCTC
>JANPCS010000010.1:0-3165 GCA_031431065.1 Hyphomicrobiales bacterium
CAAACCGGCCGATCGGCGTGCGGATGTAATCGCAGATGAAAGCCTCGCGCATCAGGCAGCCACCCTTGACCGGCCATCGCGCAACGGCGCGCCGGTCAATGCCGCAAGCTGCTCGAAACTCAGGCCGGCAATAACTTCCACCGCGGTGAAGCCTTCGGCCGTCACATCAATCACCGCCAGGTCAGTGTAAACGCGCGACACGCAGGCCTTGGCCGTCAGTGGATAGGTGCACTGCCCGACCAGCTTGTGCTGGCCATCTTTCGTCACATGCTCCATCATCACCCAGGTTTGCTTGGCGCCGATTGCCAGATCCATGGCGCCGCCGACGGCGGGAATGGCATCGGGCGCACCGGTGTGCCAGTTGGCGAGGTCACCTGCGGAGGAAACCTGAAAGGCGCCCAGCACGCAGATATCGAGATGGCCACCCCGCATCATGGCAAAGGAGTCGGCGTGATGGAAGAAGGCGGCACCGGGCAGCGCCGTCACCGCCTGCTTGCCGGCATTGATGAGGTCCCAGTCTTCCTGACCCTTTTCCGGTGCGGGGCCCATGCCGAGCAAACCATTCTCCGTGTGCAGAATGACCTCGCGATCCCTGGGTAAGGCATTGGCAACAAGAGTCGGAAGGCCGATGCCGAGATTGACAGTGGCGCCATCCGGAATATCAGCGGCGGCGCGGGCCGCCATCTGTTCGCGCGTCATCCGCTGCATCATGTTGCTCCTCAAGCTGCCTGCGCCAGGTCTTGGCCGGATTTCACCACCCGCTGCACAAAGATGCCGGGCGTTATGACTGCCTCGGGATCGAGTGCGCCAAGCTCGACGACCTCCTCCACCTCGGCGACTGTCACCTTTGCGGCCGTGGCCATGACCGGCCCGAAATTCCGCGCCGTCTTGCGGTAAACAAGGTTGCCCCAGCGATCCGCCTTGAGGGCCTTGATCAGAGCCACGTCGCCATGAATGGGGTATTCCAGCACATGGTTGCGGCCATTGATCTGGCGGGTTTCGCGCTCGCCGGCCAGCAAGGTACCATAACCGGTGGGGCAGAAAAACGCACCAATGCCCGCACCCGCCGCGCGCATGCGCTCGGCCAGATTGCCTTGCGGCACCACCTCAAGCTCGATTTCACCGGCGCGGTAAAGTCCGTCGAACACGTAAGAATCGGTTTGCCGTGGAAACGAGCAGATGATCTTGCGCACCCGCCCGGCCTTCAATAACGCTGCAAGCCCAGTCTCGCCATTGCCTGCGTTGTTGGAGACGATCGTCAGGTCTCGGGCGCCTTGAGCGATCAACGCATCAACCAGCGCGAATGGCATGCCGGCGGTTCCGAAGCCACCGACCAGGACAGTCGAGCCATCCCTGATGCCGGCAACGGCGGCTTCCAGTGACTGGACGATCTTGTCGATCATGGCAACGCCTTACTTCGCCTTGCTGAGTATGAAGTTCCATTCGACGATCTTAAAGGGATTGGGCAGGCCAAGCTCAGCCGCTTTCTTGGGATCGTCGACGGTCTTGAAATCGGCGATCAGGCTTTCCCTGACGCCAAACACCGCGTCATCATTCAGCCATGGGCAATCGGGCGTGAAGATATGCGTGGTGACCTTTTCATATCCCGGTGCCGAGACAATGAAGTGCAGATGTGCCGGCCGGTTGTGATTGCGGTCGAGCGCCACCAGCATGTTGCCGACAGTGCCATCGAAAGGAATGGGATAGTAGCGCGGATAGGCGGAACGGAAGCTGTAGCTGCCGTCCTTTTCCGAGGTGAACACGCCGCGCAGGTTCATATCGGGCTGGATGCCCTTCTGCTGCACATCGTAAAAGCCGTCTTCGTTGGCCTGCCAGACATCCAGAAGAGCGCCAGCGATTGGCTTGCCCTTCGCATCGGTCACGCGGCCATGGACCCACACCGGCTCGCCTTTGCCATCAAGGCAGATGTTGGCGCCGTTGGAATATCGGGGAGCATTGGCAATGTAGAAGGGGCCAAGCACCGTTGATTCGGTCTCGCCCGACATCTTGTGGTTGTTGAGCGATTCCACCAGCATGGAAATGCCGAGCGTATCCGACAACAGAATGTATTCCTGGCGCCAGTCGGTCGAGAGATGTCCCGTCTTGGTGAGGAAATTGATGCCGTGCATCCACTCGTCCATGGTGATGTTGGTTTCCTTGACGAAGGCATGCAGGTGCTTCACCAGCGAGTCGAAGATCACCTTCACCCGCTTGTTGGCCTTGGGCCCTGACCGCCCCTGCACCACTTTCACCGAGTCCTTGACGGTGAAGTGATATTTGGCGTCCTTGTTCTTCAGCGCCGCCTTGGCTGGTTTCCTGGAAGCTTTCTTCGGCGATGTTTTGGCGGCTTTCTTGGTAACTTTCTTGGCGGCTTTTTTGGCCATGGTCAGTCTCCCAGAATGGTGTTGAGGGCGGAGGCGAGGTCTTTCTCAGTGGTGGCTGATGCCGTCATGGCGCGCCAGGCGACGTGATGATCGGGCCGTACCAGCAGGCAGCCGCCATCGCTGATTTCCCGCGCCTGCGCCCAATCACCGGCGTGGTCTTCGTAGTCGCGGCGCGGGCCAATCATCCGGGTATTGATGGCGATGCAGCGCGCCTTGGCGATCTTGACCGCGGCTTCGACCCACGCCTCACCGCCAATCCCGGTGACTACCGTGAAGACGCCGTGTCCGGTGATGTCGAGCGTCGAATGCTGCTTGCCATCGCGGCCGAAGACCCAGACATGCGGGAGTCGCGCGCCGGGATGCGTGGTCGGCACATAGTGCAATTCCATGTCGATGCCATCGCCCGGTGCCTTGGCTCCATCCTTGATGACCGCTGAAGACTCATAGCGCTGGTTCATCTCCACGCCGTGGCAATCGAATTCGTATTTCTTGAACGCAATGGCCTTGCGCAGCGCCTCGCGCTGGGCTTCCGCCTTCTCGCCCGTATCGCAACGCTGATCCATGTTGCGCTGAATCTTGGCGTGATCGACGCCGCCATCCATGCCGAGCGCCTGAAAGATCGGGCCGAACTCGGCGATCGACTGGTTGGCGCGGGTGACGATCTGCTTGGCCACCGGTGCCCGTTCCTGCGTTTAGCTGTCAAGAAGTGCGGGTCTTGCCTGGCCCTTCACCACCATGGCCATTTTCCAGGCCAGGTTGAAGGCATCCTGAATGGAGGTGT
>JANPCS010000011.1:0-7306 GCA_031431065.1 Hyphomicrobiales bacterium
TCGGCCTCTTTCGGAGTCCGCGTCATCGGCGTATCGACGAAATGCCCACCCTTGGCCTCGATGTCGGCGGCGATCCTGAGCGTCGATGCAGGCTCGGCGGTCGAGCAATCGGCGATCACCAGATCGCCGCGCACCGCACCCATGAGCCCATATTCGCCATAGACCAATTGCTCGATCTGCGGCGAACCGGTGACGCAGAGGATGACCATGTCGCTGTCCTTGGCCACCGCCAGGGGATTGTTGCGCTCTTTCGCACCCTTGGCGATGAGATCGTCGACCGGCGCGCGGTTGCGATGCGCCATCACCGTCAGTTCATAGCCCCTGGCCAGGATGTTCTTGCCGATGCCGTGGCCCATGAGGCCCACGCCGATGAGGCCGACGCGCTTGATGGTCATGTTCCGTCTCCCGATGATATGAAGTGGTTGAGCCTATCCTGCTCCAGAATGTGGAGCCTGTCTTCGGTCTTCTTCCTGAACCCAAGCCGCGCGTAAAAGCGCTCGGCGCCGGTGTTGGTCTCGTCGACTTCAAGCTTGATGAATTGCGCGCCGCGCTGGCTCCCGCGCCGCGCCGCTTCGCGCAACAGCTTTTCGCCGATGCGGCGGCCACGGGTTTCGGGGTTCACGAAAAGATCGACGATGTAGAGGCCGCGCGCTCCCCGCCAGGTGGAATAGGTCATGAGTCCCAGGCAGGCACCAAGCATCCGCCGATCCTCCTCGGCCACCACGACATCGATGAGATCGCGCGCCGCGAGCAGGCTTTCATCTGTCAGTTTCGGGATGATCCCGGCGCCGATGTGATCGGCCAATCCGCGCACCAGTGCCGCCACCGCGACGGCGTCATCATCGCGCATTTCGCGGATGAGCAATGTCACCGCGTGAGCCCGCTCAACAGCGTTTCCTCGAAGACGGTGATCACCGGTTTGCCGCGCCTCCTGATCGTCTGCTAAGGGACTGGGCAGACCCCCATGTCCAATCAAGGTATTTGCAACATGTCAACCGCCCTGCCACAGCATATTCATTCCACAGGCGATCTTCCGAAAGTCGCCTGGGCGAAGGGCGCTTACGTCTATGACGCCGATGGCAAGCAGTATATCGACGGCTCGGGCGGGCCCGCCGTCTACTGTATCGGCCATTCCAACCCGGAAGTGAACGACGCCATCAAGGATCAGCTCAATCGCATCGCCCACGGCTACCGCTACAACTTTTCCTCTGACGCACTGGAGGAACTGAGCGCCATCGTCGTGGCGCGCTGCGGCGGCACGCTGAAGCACATGGTCTATGTGACGGGCGGTTCCGAGGCGGTCGAATCCTGCCTCAAGCTGGCCCTGCAATATCACGCCGCACTGGGCCAGATGAGCCGCAGGCGTTTCATCGCGCGCGAGCGCTCATGGCATGGCAACACACTTGGAGCGCTCTCGGTCTCGGGCTTTCTCGAGCGCAAGCGGGCTTTCGCGGGCTCGCTGCTCGAGGTCTCGCACCTGTCGCCCGCCAACGCCTACCGGCCCATCGCCGGTGCGACAGCAGAGACGGTCGGCGAGGCCTGCGCCAAGGAGCTCGAAGACGAGATCCTGCGGCTTGGAGCGGACAAGGTCTGCGCCTTCATTTTCGAACCGGTGGTGGGAGCGGCCGGCGGCTGTGTGCCCGCACCTGCCGGCTATGCCAGGCGAATACGCGAGATTTGCGATAAGCATGGCGTGCTGCTGATCTCGGATGAAGTGATGTGCGGGGCCGGCCGCACCGGCACCTGGCGGGCGCTGGAACAGGATGGCGTCGAGCCCGATATCATGGCGGTGGCCAAGGGCCTCGCGGCTGGTTACCTGCCGCTTGGCGCCGCTATTTATACCGAGAAAGTAGCGGATGCGATCCACACGCGACATGGCGCGCCAATGACCGGCCACACCTTTACCGGCCACACGGCGTGTTGCGCGGCGGGCGTTGCGGTGCAGAAAATCGTGGCGCGCGAGAAACTCGTTGAACGCGTGCACGCCATGGAAGCGCCCTTGCGGGCGATGCTGCGGGATGCCTTGCAAGGCGTTGACGCAGTCGGCGACATCCGCGGCCGCGGTTTCTTCCAGGCCATCGAACTGGTGGCCGACGCCAAGAGCAAGAGGCCCTTCGCCGGCGACAAGAAGCTGTTCATGAAAATCCGCGCCCAGGCCTTCGCCAATGGGTTGATCTGCTATCCGGTCGGCGGCAACGCCGATGGCATCAACGGCGACGTGGTGATTCTCGCGCCGCCCTACAACGTCAGTGACGCCGAGCTGACCGAGATCGTCGACAAAACCGCCACCTCGATCCGCCAGGTGCTGAAGGCCGAGGGGCTGGCCTAACGAGCGGTTCCTAATGTTGACCACGTTGTGCATCTGCCGCAGACTGGGCTTACTCTCCACAGGAGGCATGCAAGATGGCTATCGCTGCCCACTCTACCCCAAACCTCACGGACCTTAGCCGGCTGGCCTTTCAACATTGCATCTTTCCACTTGCCGACATGGGGGAAGCGCGCGCCCATGGCCCCAACATCTATGTCAAGGGCGAGGGCGTCACACTCACCGACCAGCATGGCAAGACCTATCTTGACATGATGAGCTCGCACACTCGGGCGAATTCACTGGGCTATGGCAACGCCGAGATCGCCCGCGCCGTTCACGATCAGCTGCTGAAGCTTCACTATGTCGGCACCGTGGACAATTTCGTCGAGCCCACGGTGCGGCTGGCGGCGAAACTGGCGGCGATAGCGCCCGGCACACTCGATCATGTGATGTTCGTGAGCGGCGGCTCGGAAGCCGTCGAAAGCGCCATCAAGCTCGCCAAGCAATATCATATCCACACAGGCCAGAAACCCCGCGCCCACAAGATCATCTCGCGCTGGAACGCCTATCATGGCGCCACCATGGGGGCGCTCTCGGTCACCGACTGGCTGGGCACAAGGCACATTTCCGAGCCGGGCGTGCCTGGCGCCAGCTTCATCCCAGGTCCGACCTGCTATCGCAATCCGCTCGGGATGAGCGATGAGGACTATGGCGCCTATTGCGCCGACTATCTGGAACAGCACATTCTGCGCGAGGGGCCGGACTATGTGGCGGCCTTCATCGCCGAGCCGGTGATGCAGGCCCATGGCGTGCAGATTCCGCCAGCGAACTATTTCCCACGCGTGCGCGAGATTTGCACCAAGTACGATGTGCTGTTGATCATCGACGAAGTGATCACCGGCTTCGGCCGCACCGGCGCCTGGTTCGCCAGCCAGCATTTCGGCATCGAGCCCGACATCATGACCATAGCCAAGGCCATGACCGGCGGCTACTTCCCCATGGGTGCGGCCATCGCCAGGCGCGAGATCGTCGAGGCGATGCCAATGTTCCGCCACGTGCACACGTTCTCCGGCCATGGCGGAGCTGCTGCCGCCGCCCTCGCCGCCATCGCCATCCTCGAGCGCGATGAACTGATCGGCAAGGCCCGCGGCAATGGCGATTATTTCCTCGGGCGGCTCCGTGCGCTTCTCGCCCACTCCCCCATCGTCGGAGACGTGCGCGGGCTTGGCATGTGGCTGGCGGTGGAATTCAGTGCCGACAAGCAGAAGAAAATACCTTTCACCGATGCGACCGTGAAGGACGTGGTGCGGCGCATGAAGGACCTGGGCGTGATCGCCAGCGCCATTGGCAATTCCCTGGAAATGGCGCCGCCGCTGATCACCGGGCGCGCCGACCTCGACCGCGCGGCGGAGGTGACGGCAGAAGCCGTGCGCGACGTGGCGGCGAGGATGTGATCCTCGATCCGCCAGGCGCTGATGGTGGAGGGTTTGGTGTGAGCCTTTCCATTTACTGTCATCCTCGGGCTTGTCCCGGGGACCCATTCCGCCCCACTCTCGATTGGTTGTGAGAGCTGCACGATGGGTCGCCGGAATAAATCCGGCGATGACAATCTATCGTGGATCAAAACCACGTGCCGCGCTCGGCATCCTTGCGCATCATGGCCGGCTTGCGATTGAGGAACGCATCCGAATGCACGATGGTCATGCCGTCGCAGATGGTCACGGCGGCATACATCGGCGGCTCGTCGGAATAGATCGTATCGACCGAGCCCATCACCAGCGGCAGCTGATGATTGACACCGGGTAGCGCCGAAAACCCGATGCCATTCCACACGCCCGAAATACAGCGATGCGCATGGCCGAAGAAAATGTGGCGCACGTCATGGCCAGTCAGCAGGCCCGCGAACGCCTCGGCATCATCAAGCTTGATCTGGTCCATCAGCGCATGGCCGATGTCGAAGGGCGGGTGATGCATGAACAAATACACCGGCGCCCCGGCCGCCTTGGCCAATTCCGTCTTGAGCCAGTTCCGGCGTGGCGCATCGTAGACACCGGCCGATGACGGCGGACCTTTCAGCGTGTCGAGCGTCAGCAGATGCGCGCCATCCTTCACCATGGTTTTCTGCACATGACCCGATGGATCGGCCCCACCGAAAACGCGCAAGAAATTCGTCCGGTCATCGTGATTGCCGAGGAGCAGATGCGTCGCGATGGGAAATCGCTTGAGCCGGTCCTTGAGCGCCTCATAGGCTGCAACTTCGCCGCGCTCGGTAAGATCGCCGGTGATGACGCACAGATCGGCATCGCCATGATGCGCGGCGATGTCGGTCAGCGCCGCATCGAGCCTGGCAAAGGGATCGAGCCCCCACAGCAACTCGCCGGGCGAAACCAGATGCAGGTCGGTCAAGTGGATGAGTTTCATGGCGCCGGTGTGGGCTCCGCTGCTGCTGACGCCGAGTCCTTGCGCAGACGCGAACCGCGCAGCAGTCCCGCAGCATCGGCAATCGGATAGCCCGCCGCCACCACCAGCGAATTGATGCGATTGAGGTCGCGGATCATGTCGACATAGAGCGCGCTGCGCCTGAGGGCCGCGCCCTTGCCACCCGATCCTTGCCTGAAGTGCCGGTCAAGCACCTCGTTCTGCAATTCGCGGAAGGCGTCCTTCTGCGAGATCAGGCGCTTGGCGCCTTCGAGATCGCCCGACGAGAGTACTCCCGTCGCCAGCCGAAGGTTGTCGTGGATGATAAGGCAGAGATTGTCGAAGGACGCCTGCTCCTCGATGTTGAAGGCGATGTTTTCCTTGGCCTTACTCTGCACCCGGTCGGCGAGGTTCAGCTGAATGACATCGCCTGCATGTTCGATGTTGCTGATGTAGAGGGTGAGTTCCAGCGCCCGGCGCGAGTCTTCGTCGCTCAGAGGCTCCTGCGCCAGTTCGCCGAGATAAGCCTGCAGCAGGGTCTGATAAGCATTGAGCCGCTCGTCCATGGGTTTCAGCTGCTTCAGGGTTTCGAGGCTGCCGCTGCGCAACGCCTGCAAAGCGGTGTCGAACATGAGTTCGAGCAACTCGGTCATGCGCACGGTTTCGAGCAGCGCGTTGGACAGCGCCACGGCTGGTGTTTTCAGCGAGCGCCGGTCGAGATAGCGCGGATTGGCGAGGCGGTCCTGTTCACCGGCCAAGTCGGGAACAAGGCGCGTCATCAGCCGCGCAACGAGTCCGGTGAGCGGCAGGAACACCAGAGCGTTGACGATGTTGAACGCCGCATGAAAGCTGACCACGGTCTCAACCGGCGGCAGCGGCACCATGGCAACGAAAGGCGTCAGCCGCTGGACCGCGGCAATGCCGGCGATGGCGATCACGCTTCGGCACAGAAGATTGGCCAGCGGCAGGCGCCTGGCAGCAGGCGGCAGCGCCAGCGTGCTGGTGACGGCGGGCAGGCCGCCGCCGAAATTGATGCCGAGGATGAAGCTCAGGGCGCCCGCCACCTCCAGGCTACCGTTGGCGAGAAACGAGGCGATCAGCAGGATGACGGCGAGGCTCGAATGCATCAACCAGGTGAGCGCCGCGCCAATGATGAAGGCCAGTAGCGGCTCGCGGCCCACGGCGGCCAGCAGGTCGTGAAACAGCGTCGCGGTGCTCAATGGTGCCGTCGCCTGCTTGATCAGCGTCAGCGACAGCAGCATGAGGCCGAGGCCGATCAGAATGCGTCCGGCATTGTGCGGGCGGAACTCATCCCAAGACGAATGGATCGCAAAGCCCACGAACAGCAGCAGCGGCGAAGCCCAGAGCGTGAAGGACGAGCCAGAAGCGAACATCGCCGAGACGATTGCCGAGCCGACATCGGCACCCAACAAGACAGCCAGTCCCAAAGCCGTGCTGATGGCACCCGAGGCGGCAAGCCCGGCAACGATCAGCGTCATGGCGGTGCCGGAGCCCAGGATGGCTGTGGCGGCACCGCCCGCCCCGAAGGCCGACAGGCGATTGCCCAGGCGATGTTCGATGAAATTCCTGAGCGCGTCGCCCCAGGCCCGCATCACGCCGGTGCGCACCATGCGCACACCCCACAGCAGGAGAGCGACACCTCCCAGCAGGTTGACGATGACGGCGGTGCTTTGGTTCAATTCGTCCTCAACTTGGCCAGGGCAGCGACCACGTCTTCACGTTGCTGAAGAATTTCATGGCTTCCATGACGCCCTCCTTTACACCATTGCCGGAATCCTTGATGCCGCCGAAGGGCGACATTTCGATGCGGTATCCCGGCACTTCCCAGATGTTGACGGTGCCGACGTTCAGCCCCTCGATAAAGGAAGTGATGCGCTGCAGGTTGTTGGTGCACACGCCCGACGACAGGCCGAACGGCGTCGAATTCGAAATGCGCATGACCTCCGTATCATCGTTCGGCACCCGCACGATGGGGATGACCGGCCCGAAAGTTTCCTCGAAGACGAGTTCCGATTGATGCGGCACGAAATCGACGGTGATCGGCGGCAGCAACGCGCCCTTGCGGCCGGGATCATAGAGCACGTTGGCGCCCTGTTCGGCGGCCTTGTAAACGCGCTCCTCGAAAGTCCTGGCGGCAAGTTCATGGACGACCGTGCCGAGATCGGTCATGGGGTCCATCGGGTCGCCGAACCTGATGGCTTTCGCCCTGGCCAGAACCTTCTCGACGAAACGGTCGGCGATACGTTCCTGCACCAGGATGCGCTTCACCGCCGTGCAGCGCTGGCCGGAATTGCGCGTCGCTCCGGCAACCGCCAGTTCGGCGGCCTTGTCGAGATCGCTGCCGGAGAGATCGTCGAGAACGATCAGCGGATCATTGCCGCCGAGTTCGAGGGCGGCGCGCTTGTAACCGGCTTTCGCCGCAATGATCTTGCCGACCCGGACGCCACCGGTGAAGGTGATGATGTCGATGTTTTCGTTGGTCACCATCTCGTCGCCGATGTCTTGCGGCCAGCCGGTGACCACCTGGAACATCTGTGGAGGCAGGCCCGCCTCATAGAG
>JANPCS010000012.1:0-10086 GCA_031431065.1 Hyphomicrobiales bacterium
TTTCATGGGGTTCATGGGCGGCTTCCGCAAACACTTGAAACGGGTGGAACAGGTGATGGGTGTTTTGCTGGTGCTGTCGGGCCTGATGTTCATTACCGGCGGCGTGCAGGCCGTCTCTTACTGGCTGATCGAGCAGTTCCCGTGGTTGCTCAATCTCGGCTGAGGACGATGGGTTGGCCATGCGGCGTTGCCCTGGCGGCGCGATCCCAGGCATCGACGCGGGACAGGCGTTCGGAGGCTGTCATCACGCCCTTGGCCTCGACCAGATTTTCCAGCGCCGCCAGCCAGCTTTCGTAATAGGGCCGCTGCGGCGCGCCGTGGATTTCGGCGCCCAACACTGCCGCCCATTCCTTCCAAGTGAAAATACCGGCCTCGTTGAGCTTCACCGCCATGGCGAAGGCTTGGGCTTCCCACGGTTCGGCGAAGACCGGGCCATCGGCATCCTTCGGCAGGTTAACCGAGTCAGCAAGCTTCAAGATAAGGTTCCCACAGATCGGCATGGATCAGATCGGTTGCGCCATTGCCCCAGATGTCGCTGGCTGAAAAGCGCAGCGTGTAGAGCCATTGCGGATCCTCGCCCAAACCACGGGCGTTGGAGTCGGGAAACACATGAGCGCCATGCACGGCGGCGATCTCGGCCTGATGTCCGCGCAGATAGCGCGGCAGGCGGGTATGGCTCTTGGGGTGAATGTTCCGGGTACGGACGAGATCGCCAATCTTGAAGCGGGCCGGTGCCCCGGCGTCGCGGCGATAGCCGCCGGGCGCGGTGACGGCGGACCACACGGCCGAAGCAGGGGTTGGCGTTGCGGGCTTGGCCGGTGTCAAGGCGCGGCCGGACGTGATTTCATCCAGACTTGCCAGGCCATGGTTCTGCAAAAGGGTTGTCAGTCCATGCAGCCAATGTTCGTAATAGCTGGTGGTGATGTAGCCGGCCGGCGGCATCGATTCCGACGCGCTGCGGTCCTCATCGAGGTTCCAGCCGCCGTCAACCAAACCCGAAAGCGCGAACATGCGGGCTTCCCAGTTTGCATGAAACACCGGCTCATCGGCTTGCCGCCGCACCGGGCCATAGCCCATCATGCCACCGCAATCGTGGACACCGTTCATGCCAGAGCCTCGAGATAGGGCTCCCACAGGTCGATGCACACGGCGTCGCGCGCGTCCTTGCCCCACAGTTCCCGCGCCGTGAAGCGCACGGTGTAGAGCCATTGCGGATCGTCGCCCAGGCCGTGGGCGGAAGAATCCGGAAATACATGCGTACCGTGCACCGCCACGATCTCGCCCGCCCGCCCTCTCGCATAACGCGGCAGGCGGGTGTGGCCCGCAGGCTGAATGTTCCGTGCACGGACTTTGTCGCCGGCGGTAAAACCTTGGGCCAAGTTGCCGGGCCGTGTTGACGGCCCGCCCGAGCCAAGAATGCCGGAGATCATCGCGGCCGCCGGCACGCGGCGCAGCGGCTTTGGCGGCTGGGTCATGTGGCCCGAGGCTTCCTCTTCGGCGGTGATGAGGCCCAAGGCGATCATCTGATCGATCAGCGCGTAATGGCGCATCTCGTAGTAACTCGCGCCCCAATAGGTGGGGGCCGGCAATTGCTCGCGCCAGCGCCGCGCCGTATCGATGTTCCAGCTGCCAGTCATGCTCATGCCGAGCACCATGGCGAAAGCCCTTGGCTCCCAGCCGTGGTGAAACACCGGTTCGCCGGGCTCAGGCATCACCGGGCCGAAGCCGGTGAAGCCACCCATGTCATGTGGGCCGTTCACGCCGGGGCTTTCGCAAAACCGGTGCCGATCATCGAATCGCGGGTGACGAGTCCGGCGAGCTGTTCCTCGCTCAAAGCTTCGCTTCCCGGCGGACGCTCGGGGATCACCAGATAGCGGATCTCGGCGGTCGAATCCCAGACGCTGACTTGCTTGCCCTCGGGCAGCGTGACACCGAATTCGCTCAGCACTTCGCGCGGCTCGATGACAGCCCGCGAGCGGTAGGGCATGGCCTTGTACCACACCGGCGGCAGGCCCAGCACCGGCCACGGGTAACACGAGCACAGGGTGCAGACGACCATGTTGTGGGTGCTGGGTGAGTTGAACAGCGCCACCATGTGTTCGCCCTGGCGGCCCATGTAGCCCAGCGAAGCGATGGCCGCCGAGGCATCGGTCTTCAGCCATTGCGCGAAGCCGGGGTCGCACCAGGCCTTGGCCACGACGCGGGCGCCGTTCCTGGGACCGATCTTGGTCTCGTAGGTATCGATCATCACATCAAGTGCTGCCGGATCGACATAGCCCTTCTCGACAAGCAGCGATTCAAGCGCTTTCACCCGCAACGCCAGGGGTGAAAGCTCGGAGCCGTCATGGTCATGGTGATCGTGGTTGCCGTCATGTGGCATTTTGCATCCCGCGGGTTTAGCCTTAAGCATATCCCGCAGAGGCGGAAAGAGGAAGCGGCGGCATGAGCAAATTTCCGGGCGTGAGGGCTATCGTGTTTGACGCCTATGGCACCCTGTTCGATGTCCATTCGCCATTGCGCAAGCTGGCACCGGAGGTGGGCGAAAAGGCCGAGGAGATTTCCAGGCTGTGGCGGCAAAAGCAGCTCGAATACACCTGGCTCAGGAGCCTGATGGGCGTTCACGCCGATTTCTGGCACGTCACCGGCGACGCGCTCGATTATGCGCTAGAGTTTCACGGTGTCGATGAGCCGGGCCTGAAAGACCAGCTGATGGCGCTCTATCTCAAGCTCGAGCCCTATCCGGAAGTGGCTGGCGCATTGCAGGCGGTGCGGGCGCGGGGACTCCAGACGGTGATCCTGTCCAACGGCAGCCCGTCGATGCTCGAGTCGGCGGTGCGCCATTCCGGCCTCGACAAGCTGTTCAACCTGGTGCTCTCGGTTGAAGATGTCGGCATCTACAAGCCCAGCCGCCGGGTCTACCGCCACGCCATGCAGAAGCTGGCGATCCACGATGCGCCGTCGATCTGCTTTATCTCCGCCAATACCTGGGACGCGCAAGCCGCGGCGGCCTTCGGCTTCCAGGTGGCCCGCGTCGACCGCTTCGGCCTCAAGGACGACCGCATCCCGGGAAGACCAGCGGCATTGATCAAGGATTTGAGCGAGCTGGAGGGGCTGCTTCAGTAGATAACTCTGTCATCGCCGGATTTATTCCGGCGACCCATGGTTCAACAGGCGCATGCGCCAGCGGCTGAATGGGTTGCCGGGACAAGCCCGGCAATGACAAAGTGGAGAATAAGAAAGTGAGATACTGGAACGCATACGAAGAGCGCGCCTATTCCGTCTACATCATGGCGAGCAAACCCTACGGTACGCTTTACATCGGCGTTACCGGCGATATTGTTACGCGCATCACCCAGCACAAGTCGGTCGAAATTCTTGGATTTACGCAGCGGTATGGCGTGAAGACGCTGGTCTGGTTCGAATATTTCGGCGAAATCGACACGGCGATCCAACGCGAAAAGACAATGAAGAAATGGCCGCGCGACTGGAAGATCAATCTCATCGAACGCGAAAATCCGCATTGGGAAGATCTCTATCCCAGGCTGCTTGGCCCTTGAATTGGAATGCCCGCCCGGGGATGAATGGGTTGCCGGGACAAGCCCGGCAATGACAGATTAGGAATGGGCTTGTCACCACCTCCCAATATTGTCATCGCCGGATTTATTCCGGCGACCCATTATTAAGCGGGCGCTACCTCCGCGCCTCGATCGCATCCCAGATCAGCGCGGCAATGTCTTCGCCGCCGAAGCGTCTGACTTCGCGGATGCCGGTAGGGGAGGTGACGTTGATCTCAGTCATATAGTCGCCGATCACATCAATGCCGACGAAGATCAAGCCCCGGGCCTTGAGATCGGGGCCGATGGCTTCGCAGATTTCGTGCTCGCGCTTGGTCAGCGTGGCCGGTTCCGGCCTGCCGCCGGCATGCATGTTGGAGCGGCTCTCGTTGGCGGCGGGCACGCGGTTGATGGCGCCTGCGGCTTTGCCATCGACGAGGATGATGCGCTTGTCGCCCTTCCGGACATCGGGCAGATATTTCTGGGCGATGAAGGGTTCGCGGAAAGTTTGCGTGAAGAGTTCCAGCAGCGAGGAAAAATTCTGGTCGCCTTCGCTCAAGCGGAACACGCCGGCACCACCATTGCCGTAAAGCGGTTTCAGGATGATGTCGCCATGCTGGCGGCGGAAAGCGGCGAGTTCGACGGAATCGCGGGTGATCAGCGTGTCGGGCATGAATTGCGGATAATTCAGTACAAAGAGCTTTTCCGGCGCGTTGCGGACTTCCTTGGGATCGTTCACCACCAGGGTCTTCGGGTGGATCGTCTCCAGCATGTGGGTGGCGGTGATGTAGCCCATGTCGAAGGGCGGGTCCTGGCGCATCAGCAGCACGTCCGAAGCGCCCAGATCGGCGCGGCGCTCTTCTCCACACGTGAAATGATTTCCGATTTCGTCGCGCACCGAGACATCACTGCCGAATGCAAACAGCGAACCGCCGCCCAGCGCCAGCGTCCTGGTCTGGTAATAGAACAGCGCATGACCACGCCGCTGCGCTTCCAGCATCATGGCGAAGGTTGAATCGCCCTTGATATTGATGGTCTGGATCGGATCCATCTGCACCGCTACCTTCAGGCCCATTTCAACGATCTCCTTCGAAGGCGTTTTCGATGTGTTTTGGCCACTGGTAGGGGCTCACCGCGACGATGTCAAAACGGCAGAATTGCAGTGCTGCCTTGCGGTCGTGCGCCATGAAGATGCGGGCGGCGGCCGAGATGCGTTTCGATTGATAGGGCGTCACGGCGGTAATCGCCGCAGCGATGGTCGCCCGCGCCTTGACCTCGATGAAGGCGGTCGTGTCACCTTTCCGCATGATGAGGTCGATTTCGCCGGCGTGCGATTTGTAGCGGTGCACCAGCAGCCGGTAGCCCTTGAAGCGCAGGAACCACAGCGCGAGCAGTTCGGCGCCGCGCCCGGCCTCTTCGGATTTCGCCCGGCTACGCGCCATCCTGCCTCTTCAGGTCGAGAATGCGCTGGTAGATGTCGGAACGGTCGAGGTTGAAGCGCCTGGCGATCTCGGAGGCTGCCTTGCTGGCGGGCATGGTGGCAACGGCAGTGGCGATGGCTTCGGCCACGATCGCATCCGGCACCACCTCTTCCTCCGTAGGCGGACCAATGATCAGCGTGACCTCACCCTTGACCGCTGGCCTTGCCGCAAGCGTTTCAGCGATCTCACCGGCGAGCCCGCGCAAAACCTCCTCATGCAGTTTTGTAAGTTCGCGCGTTACGGCCACGGCGCGGCCGGGCAATGTTATGGCCACATCGTGCAGCGTGCCGACGATGCGATGCGGGCTCTCGAAGAAAATCAGCGTGGCTTTCAGCTTTCCCAATTCGGCGAGCAGGCGTTGGCGCTCACTCTGTTTCTGCGGCACGAAACCGGCGAATAGGAATCGATCAGTGGGCAGGCCCGACAGCGCCAAACCGGTGAGCACAGCAGACGGCCCAGGGCAGGCGGTAATGGGGATACCCAGTTCGGCGGCCTCCTTCACCAGCCGGTAGCCGGGATCGGAAACCAGCGGCATGCCGGCATCGCTGATCAAGGCGATGGTGGCGCCGTTTTTCAGCCGCTCGAGTATGGCTGGCCTCACTTTCCGGGCATTGTGCTCGTGATAGGGCGACATCTTGGTCTTGATGGCGAAACGCTCCATCAATTTGCCGGATGTGCGAGTATCCTCGCACAGCACCGTGTCAACGGCGGCAAGCGTTGCCAATGCCCTGACCGTGATGTCGCCCAGATTGCCGATGGGCGTTGCCACAACGTAAAGACCTGGCGCCAAAGGTTCAGCCTCGAAGCGGGCGGCGCCGATGATATAGGAATGCGGTGCGGTACTCATTCCACGCTCATAACCTAGACCGCCAGTTCCGCAATCACCGCATTCAGCAGCTTGCGGCCATCGGCGGTTGCCATGAGGCGCGAGCCCTGACGCTTGATGAGGCCCATGGATTTCATGCCGGCAATCTTGGACGAGTCGATGTCGCGGCCAGCCAAGGCGGCATAGCGCTCGAGGTCGATGCCTTCGCTGATACGCAGGCCCATGAGCAGATATTCCGAAGCCTGATCGGCAGGCATCACCGCGCTATCTGCAACAATGCCATTGCCGTCGCGGGTCACCAGTTCGCGCCAGGTCTCGGGGTGTTTCTCGGCGATCATGGCGCGGCGGTTTTCGCCATCCGCCAGTCTGCTGTGGGCACCGGGACCGATGCCTGCATATTCGCCATAGCGCCAATAGAGCAGGTTGTGGCGTGACTCGTGGCCCGCTGCCGCGTGGTTGGAAATCTCGTAAGCCGGAAGGCCGGCGCGTTCCGTCAACTCCTGGGTCACGTCATAAAGATCGGCAGCGCGGTCGTCGGTTGGCGTAACCAGTGAGCCCCGGGCGTGCAGGTCAAAATAAGCAGTGCCTGGCTCGATGGTAAGTTGATAGAGCGACATGTGACCTTGCTGTTCGCCAAGCGCGATCGTCAGTTCGTCGCGCCATTGCGCCACGCTTTGGTTGGGCCTTGCGTAGATCAGATCGAAGGAGACGCGCTGAAAGACGCTGGCGGCGAGGCGGAATGCTGCCAGGGCCTCGGTGGCGGAATGCTGACGGCCCAGCGCTTTCAGGTCGGTATCGTTCAATGCCTGTACACCGACGGAAACGCGGTTGACACCGGCGGCGCGATAGCCGCGAAAGTTCCCAGCTTCAATCGAAGTCGGGTTGGCTTCGAGCGTGATCTCGGCCTCAGGCGATACGGGCCAGAGTTCGGCGATCGTGTCGAGCACGTGGCCCACTGCTTGTGGCGGCATCAACGATGGCGTACCGCCACCAAAGAAAATCGAGGTGACCGTGCGGCCCGGCGTCCGTGCCGCGAACCATGCGAGTTCGGTTGCCAGGGCGCGCGCAAACGACAGCGCATCGACCGGTTGATGGCGCACATGGCTGTTGAAGTCGCAATAGGGGCATTTGGCCTTGCAGAAGGGCCAATGCACATAGATGTCGAAGGCATTTTCAGAAGAGGTCACGGACCAAACCTTCCAATGCCCTGGCGCGATGCGAGATCCTATTTTTCTCGGCCGGGTCAAGCTCGGCGAAAGTGCGGTGCCAGCCGGCGTCATCGGGTACGAACATCGGGTCGTAACCATGGCCCAGGTTGCCACGCGGCGGCCATGTCAGATGGCCTTGTGCGCGGCCTTCAAAAATCCGTTCTTCGCCATCGGGCCACACAACACACAGTGTGCAGACGAATTCGGCGTGGCGCTGGTCCGGCGTGGTGGCGCCTCTGGCCTGCAGCTTCTCCTCCACCAGCCGCATGGCGCGATTCCAGTCGCGGTCAGGTCCGGCCCAGTCTGCGGTATAGACGCCGGGATCGCCGTCAAGCGCCGCAACGCAGAGCCCTGAATCATCCGACATGGCGATGAGACCCGTGGCCCGCATCGCGGCAATCGCCTTGATGCGGGCATTGCCGGCGAATGTTGTTTCGGTTTCCTGTGGCTCCGCCAATCCCAACTCGCCAGCCGAGACCGCTGTCACGCCATGGGGCTTCAGGAGCACGGCAAACTCCTCGAGCTTGCCCGTGTTATGGGTGGCGACGACAATCTTGCTGCCGATCAGTTTCCTCATGCAATGGTGGTCTTCTGCATCGCCACCAGTTCGTCGATGCCCTTGCGGGCCAGCGCCATCAACTCGAGAAGGCTCCCTTGCGAGAAGGCGTCGCCTTCCGCCGTCGCCTGCACTTCGACCAGGCCGCCCGCTCCGGTCATCACGAAATTGGCGTCGGTGCCAGCACTCGAATCCTCGTCATAATCTAGGTCGAGCACCGGGACGCCGCCGTGAATGCCGCAAGATATGGCAGCGACATGATCCTTCAACGGCCAGGCCTTGAACATCGAACGCTTGTCCATCCATTTCAGGCAGTCGAAAAGCGCCACCCATGACCCGGTGATCGCCGCCGTACGGGTGCCGCCATCGGCCTGGATGACGTCGCAATCGAGGGTGATCTGCTTTTCACCCAAGGCCTGTAGGTCAACGACGGCGCGCAACGAACGGCCGACGAGGCGCTGGATTTCCTGGCTGCGGCCGGATTGCTTGCCGGAAGCGGCCTCGCGGCGCATGCGTTCGTGCGTCGAGCGCGGCAGCATGCCATACTCGGCCGTGACCCAGCCCTTGCCACCACCCTTCAGCCACGGCGGCACTTTTTCCTCGAGCGAGGCGGTGCACAGCACATGCGTGCCGCCGAAGCGGACGAGGCAAGAGCCCTCGGCATGCCTCGTAAAGCCGCGCGCGAAGCTGACGGCGCGCAATTCGTCCGGTTTCCGTCCCGATGGACGCATGATTGAGTGTCCTTGTTGTGAATTGGGCCTTGTAGCTGCTCGATTGACCCGCGCCAACTTGATTCCTACATTGAGGCCATGAGCATGATCCCGCCCAGACCGCCATCCGAAGACAAGCTGACCGGCATCGCCGGCCTCGATCAGCGGTCGCGCGACATTTTCCGCCGCCTGGTCGATACTTATCTGGAGACCGGCGAACCGGTGGGCTCGCGCACCATTGCCCGTATCCTGCCGTCCAGCCTGTCGCCCGCGTCGGTCCGCAATGTCATGATGGACCTCGAGGATGCAGGGCTGATCTTCTCGCCCCACACCAGTGCGGGCCGCATGCCGACGCAGCTGGGGTTACGCTTTTTCGTCGATGCGGTGATGGAAGTTGGGGCGGTGACGGCCGACGAGCGGGCCCGCATCGATGCCCAGATCGCCGCATCCAACCGGCAGCGGCGCATCGAGGATGTGCTGGGCGAGGCGACGACGATGCTGTCGGGCCTGTCGCATTGCGCTGGCGTCATCGTCACGCCGAAGATCAATGCGCGGTTGAAGCACATCGAGTTCGTCAACCTGGGTCCGGGCCGGGCGCTGGTCATTCTGGTCGGCGAGGATGGCAGCGTCGAAAACCGGGTGATCGACGTGCCGCCCGGCCTGCCGCCAGCGATCTTCATTCAGGCGTCCAACTACCTCTCCACAAGATTTCAAGGCAAGACCATCGACGAAGTGCAGCGTTTCGTGCGTGACGAGGTCATGAGCCTGAGGCGCGAGCTGGACGAGATTTCGGCGCGCATCGTCGAGGCCGGCATCGGCCAATGGTCGGGTGACAGCGATGCCGACGAGAAGACGCTGATCGTCCGCGGCCAGGCCAATCTCATCGAGAACTCGACCGCCGCCAACGATCTTGATCGCATCCGCCGGCTGTTCGAGGATATCGAGAGCAAGAAGGAATTGGCGCAGCTCCTGGGGGCCGCTGAGACGGGCGAGGGGGTGCGGATCTTCATTGGCTCCGAAAACCGGCTGTTCTCGCTGTCGGGCTCGTCGATCATCGTTTCGCCGTTCCGCAATGCCGATGAGAAAATCGTCGGCGTCATGGGTATCATCGGGCCGACACGGATGAATTACGCCCGCATCATTCCGATGGTCGATTACACCGCCAAGGCCATCGGGCGGCTGCTCACCTGATTTTTTGAGGCGGCTTGATTTTTCGCCCAAGGCAGCCGATATGGCTGCCATCCCGACAATGAATGGACTGGACCCATCGCCATGGCTGACGATAGCAACACACCTGAGCCCACCGAACATGTCCAGATCGAATCGCCGATGGCGGTCGAGATCGACCTCAAGGATGTCGAGATCGCGCAACTGAAAGAGGAAGCCGCCTCGTTCAAGGACCGCCTGCTGCGCACCGCCGCCGATATGGAAAACCTGCGCAAACGCGCCGAGCGCGAGAAGGCGGAGGCCACGCTTTATGCCGCCACCAATTTTGCCCGCGATCTCCTGAGTGTCGCCGATAATCTGTCGCGCGCCCTTTCAGCCATGTCGGAGGACGACAAGGACGCCGCCGATGACACCACCAAGAACCTTTTGACCGGCATCGAACTCACCGAGAAGGAGCTGCTCAACATCTTCCAGCGCTACGGTATCCGCCGCGTCGATACGGTGGGCTACAAATTCGACCCCAACCTGCACCAGGCGCTGTTCGAGTTGCCGACCAGCGAACATCCGCCCGGCACCGTGGTCCA
>JANPCS010000013.1:0-4382 GCA_031431065.1 Hyphomicrobiales bacterium
TATCATGTGATGGTCAAGGCCTATCACCCCGACCGCTTCTCGGCGCTCGATCTGCCCAAGGAGATGAAGGACTATGCCGCCGCCATGCTGGTGCGCATCAATCTCGCCTACGAGCAGGTGGGGGGTTAGGCCTGCCGGCTGACACCGATGAAACTGTCGAAAGCGGCGAAGAACTGACGGCGGAAGAGATCGCGCTCGGTGAGGAGCTCGTGGCGGGCGTCCGGCACGAAGGCGAGCGCGATTCCGGGCACGGCGCGGGCCAGTTGGCGGATGGCGGCGTTGCTGACCACCTCATCGCCCTCGGCGGCGATGATGAGGACGGGAGATTGCGGCCGCCGCCGCATGGCCTTCACGGCGGCAATCGATTTTCGTGCAGCGCCGAACCATGCAAACGTCGCACCGCCGAGGCCCAGGTGTGGCGCGGCCTCCAAAGTGGCGCTGTCGCGGTTCCAGCGGCGCTCGTCGGAGGTGAGCGTATTGCCGGGAAAATCGGCGCGGCCCATCGGTTTCTTGAGCATGCCGGGCAGAAACGCCCTGCCGAACCCCAAGAGATTGGCGGCGATGACCGTTGCGGCGGCAATCGGCCTTGGCCAGGCGCCATAGATCACGTCAACCAGCGGCGACACTAGGACGGCCTTGCTGAACCAGCTGTGGTGGCGCAGCACCCTGAGCAGGACGTGACCGCCGGTCGAATGGCCAAGGGCGTAATAGGGGGCAGGGCACTCCGGCAATACAACCTCTTCCATGAAGGCCCGGACATCTTCATCGAAGCCGGCGAAACTGCGCAGGCGGTCGCGGTAGGGATCCTTGTCCAGACGCTCCGAGCCGCCCTGGCCGCGCAGATCGACGGAGGCCACGGCAAAGCCCCTGGCCATCAGGTCGTGCATGGTTTCGAAATAGCGTTCGGCGAAATCACCGCGCCCGCCGATGATCACCACGGTACCTTGGGCGCCTTGCGCATCCTTCGGAACAGCCAGCATGCCGCGCAACAGCTGCCGGTCGCGCGTCAATACCGGCACACAACGGGCGCCTGATGGCAACGGGTTTTCCGGAGTCGGGTGGAGTTGCATCGCGCTCAAGTCCTAGGCGGACGGTGGTGCGCCTGCAAGTGGGGACGTGGACGCGGGTCTGAGGCGGGTTAGTTGAGTTTCTTCACTTCGGTCAGTTCGCCGCTCGCGGCGTCGACCTTGATGGCAAAAGTCCGGCCATCGCGGGTGGCGTTGAAGGCATAGACCTTACCCTTGCAGCTGTCGGGCTTGACGCCCGCAAAACCATAGCCGGCGATGATCGAGCCCGCCTTGTCGCAGGACAGCGTGTTTTTCGGTGGGGCGGGCGGAGCCGGCTTTGCAATAGTGGCAGCCTGTGGTTTGGCAACCGCAGCGGGCTTGGCGGCTGGCGGCGTTTTTTTTGCCGCCGGAACATCCAGGGTTTCGCCGAGTGTCGCAGTTGTCAAAGCGGCATTGCCGGGCTTCACAGGTTTTGCAATGGATTTTGATGCGGGCTTCGGCTTGGCGGTGACCAGCGGCTGCGGCTCGTAGTAAGTTTCATCAAACTTATACTCCTTGGCTTTGTCTTCCGCGCCGTAGAGGGCGTTGAATTCTTCTTCCGAAAGGGCGTAATCGCCAAACAGCAGGCGCAGGCCCGGCACGCGGCGCACAAAACCCGGCCCGGCATAATAGTGATCGGCGGGAGCGGCTTGGCGCCGGAATTTCTTGCGCTCACCGGCCTCGGCCGCAGCGGCCATGGCAGCCGCGGCAAGGAGGATGGACATGAATAGTACAACGCTACGCACGCGCATGAGAACGCCCCATCAGGATGATCGCAGGGCCGGAGTTGCGGCCCTGCGTGCAGTTTGCTCGCTCTGATCCAAAGATCAGTCTCAACGGATGATGTGGCCGTTATGGGCGTTGACCCGCACCCGGTGGAACTTGCCGTTCTTGCGGGCGTTGAAGGTATAAACACTGCCACGGCAATCATTGATACGGACACCTCCGTAACCATTGCGGGCAACAATGCTGCTGGCCTTGGCACAGCTTACGCGATTGGCCCTGAACTTGCCGCCATGGCCACCGTTGCCGCCAAGATAGACCACCGTCTTGCCATGATAGCGCGGCGTGTAATGGAATCTGTTATAGCGGGGATGCCAGCCGCAACGGCGCGGCCAACCCCAGCAGGACTGAACGCCCCAGCCGAAGTTGCCAATGCCGATGACCACCTTGGTCCCGGCATCCGCCGCTGGAACAGCAAAAAATGTCATGGTGAGTGCGGCAAGTCCCGCAGCGATCGTTGTCTTCAGTGCCATAACGGCCTCCTCTTAAACACGGCCCCCCGGCCGCCTGACAAACACCCTAGAGCATCCGTCATGAACGGAACTCGACTATTCCGTTCATCTGTGGTTCAGCTTCGCGGCAAATCTGAGGCGAACGCAAAGGGGGCGCCGGTTGACGCCCCCCTTGGGTTTTGCCGAACCCTCGAATTTCAGATCTTGTTGACCTTGTAGATGGCGCCGAAGCGGTTGACGCTGACCACGTATTTCTTGCCAGCCTTCCAGGCGGTGTACTTGTAGCCCGGCAAGCTGCAGTCGACGGGCTTGACGAAGTTGAAGCCGGAATTGTCGACGATATTGCGGCCCTTCTTGCAGCTGATGCGGTTGGGGCCAAAATAACCGTGACCATAGTGATAGCCGGGGCCGAAACCGCCGACGCCGAAGCCAATGTTGATGTCGATGTTGGCGGCCTGAGCCTGGGAGGCTGGAAGGGCAACAGCCATGGTGGAAGCGATGGCCGCGGCGGCGATGAGGGACTTGGTGATCATTTGATAGCTCCTAGATGTTTACTGTTTCGATGGCCTTTGTGGTCATCGCTGAGACGGAAAATAGCCGCCGCTGGTTGAACCCAGTCCGAAATCTTGGTTCATGCGGAATTCAAGCTCATGGCGGCATTGCGGCGGCTTGAAATACTCCCAAGCCTTCCTATTTCTGTGCGGTGGACGCCAATCGGGTCCACGGATTGCAAATCGCCCGGCCATTGTGGCGGGCAACAAATGTGACATTGCTCAAGGAGAATGGAACCATGTTCGACCTTACCCCTCTTTATCGCTCCACCGTCGGTTTCGACCGGCTCGCCCGCATGCTCGATGAAGCCTCGAGCGTCGAGGCCACCACCTATCCGCCCTATAACATCGAGCGCCTGTCGGAAGACGAATACCGCATCACCATGGCGGTGGCGGGCTTTGGCCCGGCGGACGTCAACATTGAGGTGAAGGGCGCTGCTCTCACCGTATCCGGCAAGAAGCCGGAGAAGCCCGAGACCAAGGTGGAATACCTGCATCAGGGTATCGCGTCGCGGGTCTTCGAGCGCCGCTTCCAGATCGCCGATCACGTCCAGGTGCAAGGCGCCAGCCTCGAAAACGGCCTGCTTCACATCACGCTGAAGCGCGAAGTGCCCGAAGCCCTCAAGCCACGCACCATTCCCGTCAACGGCGTGGTTCAGGGCAACGTGATCGAGGCTCGCAAGGCGGCCTGATTTTTCTGCAGTGTGAGCGAGTATGCGGGGCGTCCGGAAACGGGCGCCCTTTCTTGCGTCTGGCGGGCATGTGCGCCATAGCCAGAAATCAACGAATGCGCATGTGCCGGCAATTGGGGGATCAAGAATTGAACGAAGCGATTCTGAGGGCCTATGGACTGAGCCACGCCAACCTCTTGGGCGCCGGATGGGAAAGCTCCGTCTATGCGCTGGGTCATTCGCAAATCTTGCGGCTTCCGCATCCGGGTCCCGGGGTCGAGGGCCAAGTGCGAGCCCGGGCCGACTTCACCGCTACCTTGCCGCCCTTGCCATTCAAGGTGCCGCAGGTGCGGGACGTTGCAATGGTCGACGGTCAGCTTGTGGTGATTGAGGATCGCATCGAAGGGCAGACGATGGCCGAAATGCTTGCGAAGCTTTCCGGGCTTGGGCGGCGACAAGCACTCGATGCTTATCTGGCGGCGGCGGAGACCTTGGCGAAACTGACGACACCCGGCCAGGCTTATGGCGATCTTCTGATCGAACAGCCGTTGCGCCGCGCGCGGTGGGCGGACTATCTGACCGCCCGGCTGCGGCGCGCTGCCAATGATGAAGCACTGGCAGCCGATGTTCCTGGACTCGCCGGAATCGCCGCCAGGCTAGAAGCGCGGCTCAATGCGCTGCCCGACCCCGAGCCATGCGTGGTGCATGGCGATATCTGGCCACCGAATGTAATGATGAATGACGCGTTGAACGTTACGGGACTGATCGACTTCAGCTTCACGACCCGCATTGGCGATCATGTGATGGATCTGGCAGGCGCGGCGCATTTGCTGGCGCTGAACAATCCGCATGCAACCGATGATCATGCCTATCTGATGC
>JANPCS010000014.1:0-10059 GCA_031431065.1 Hyphomicrobiales bacterium
AAGGCGCGCTCGGAGAGGTCGTTGACGACGCAATAGCCCGCCACATGGGCCATGGCGTCCTTCTTCTTGATGTTCTTGGCCCTGGTGCCAATGACGATACCAAGCTCCACTTCCCAATCCGACTTCTTGGATTTTGGCGGAATGGTCACGTCGTCATAAGCGCCGACGATACAGCTGGTGTGCTTGGTGAAGATGATCGGTTCGGGCGGTACTGTAAGGCCCGATTCGGCGGCGTGGTCGGAATAATTGAGGCCGATGGCCACGAATTTCTGCGGGTTCGCCACGCAGGCGCCGATCCTTGGGCGGCCCTTCACCAGTGGCAGCGATTCCGGCTTGATCTTCTTGAGGCGCGCCAGGCCCTTTGGGCTGATGGTGCCGCCCGAGATGTCAGCGATGACGCTCGAGAGATCGCGGATCTTGCCGTCCTTGTCGAGCATGCCCGGCTTTTCCTTGCCGACGGCTCCGTAACGCAGAAGTTTCATGTGTTGCCCCATTTTTGCGCCGACTCATTCCAGCGCGGTTTGTATCCCCTGCCCAAAATGGCGGTGATTGATGGCGGAGTCAAAAGCCTTCCACGCAGAGAGGGATTGCGCGGAACACGCTCCACGTATCCGGCAAACGACCAGCGCAGGAAATGCTCGCCCAGAACGGCAAAGGCCGCGCCATCGATATCGACCATCGCGCCATCGGGGACATTCAAAAACCCCTCATGCTGAGGTGGCCGCGCAGCGGTCCTCGAAGCATCGGTCCCGGCGCGTGGGCGCTTCGAGGCTCCACCTGCGGTGGAGCGCCTCAAGGTGAGGGAATTCAATCGCTCCTGATGCAATTGCCGGTCGAAGGCCTCCACCTTCACATCCCCCAGAAACGCCTTCGCCTCCTGTCTGCGGCAGAAGAAGCAGGGCCGGTGGCCCGCCGCCAGCGCCGTCACTTCGTCGAGGAAGAACAGCGAGGTATAGCCCTGGCCCATGGCCTCGTGATGCATGTTCTTGAAATGCAGATCGCAAGCAATCCAGTGATGGCTGGCCCAGCGCCTCTTGCCAAGTGTCATGTCATCGCGGTGGAACTTGCCGCCGCGATTGCCCAGCATGGTGCCGCGTTCGGGCGTTGCGTGAATCTCTCCCCAGGGATCGACGCGGTTCTGCAGGGTCATTTCTTGGCGGGCGGATTTTCGGAACACCCCGCCGCGCCAAAGGGACTGTTCATGTCGCAAGAACTGGCGCGGCGCAGATCGTCAGGCCGGCCATAGGGTTTCCCGCCGCACATCACCTGGGCCAGCCGCTTCTTCTTTTTCCACACTTCGACACCAGCGGTCTCGCCCAGGCCGAACACACGATAGATATAGCCGCCATTGCCGAAGCGCAGCGACCAGACATAGGTGTCCTTGCCGAAGGCATGGGCGAAGGCCATCTCCGTCTTGCCGGTGCGCCGGTCCTCCGGGAACACCAGTTCCATCTTCTCCGCCGTGCCATAATGATATTGCAATGACTGATAACCGCCCGCCGCATCGTCACGCACCGCGCAAAGTTCGATCGTGTGTGATTGGTCCTGCGCGAGGCAGGAGAACAGCGTGGCCTCGTCAGCGCCGCAGGCAATTGCCTGTGACGGCATCAGCAGCAGCAAACTAACGAACAACAATGACGTGCATGTTCTTGGGACCATGGGCGGGCCTCACGATGGTTTGCTCGATGTCGGCGGTGCGCGACGGGCCGGAGATCATGTTGACGCTGCGCGGCATCACGCCCTCGCCCAATTGGTCGCGAAGCTTGCTCCAGGCCTCTTCATAACTGGCGAAAATGTTGGCCATTTCCAGCACCACGATATGGGCTTCGGGCAGGAAGTTCAATGTCGTGGGATTGTCCGGTCCCGACGTCTGGATGATGGTGCCGGATTCAGCCACACCGGCAAAGGCCCGGGTGATCGACGCCCGGTCCAAATCCTCGGCGCGGCCCACATCGATTTCGAGCATGCCGCGATGCCAGGGAAGCTTCGCCAACACATCGTCACTGCCGCGCCGCAAACGGGCTGGCAGGTTGTTGTTACGCAGGTAATCGGCCGCCGCATGCGGCACATCGTTGAGGTCGTCCACCACTTCGACGGAACCGCCGACGGCCTCCATCATCTCGGTGAAGACCGCCAGGCGATGCGCATCATCGCCAATCCCCCGGGCCGGAATGAGATTGCGCGGGTGGGATTTCAGATGCGCGTCGACAGCGGCGCGGCGGGCCTCCTCATTGCCCTTCGAAACCTTGGAACGGATGGTCGCCAGCATGGCGTCGCGGCTGCTCATCTGGAGCGCTCCTTCCACATCTGCTGGAAAGTCTTGCCCTGCGGTGCCGGGAAATCGCGATACCTAGTCCAGCCCTCGGCAAACGGCACTTTCGACAGGCGGCCCTTGCCGTGGCCCATATTGGCGAGCACGCGCGCCGCAATGCGCGTTGCGCATTGATAAAGCCTCGGGCGTTTCGCCGCGAAGGTCCAGAGGCTTAAGCCCCAGCGCATGGCCTTGGGCTGCAGGTGCAGTTCGAATTCCTTCTCGCGCCAGTGCCTGAGCAACTTGGGCAGCGGAATGCGCATCGGGCAAACCTCCTCACAACGGCCGCAGAAGGTCGAGGCGTTGGGCAGGTGCTGGGAGTTGGCGATGCCGACGAGAGCGGGCGTCACCACCGAGCCGATGGGACCGGGATAGACCGAATTATAGGCATGGCCGCCGACCGCAGTATAGACCGGGCAGTGGTTGAGACAGGCGCCGCAACGGATGCAGCGCAGCATGTCCTGAAACTCGGTCCCCAATACACTCGAGCGGCCATTGTCGAGAATGACCACATGGTATTCCTCCGGGCCATCGGGATCGCCCTCGCGCTTGGGGCCTGTCGAGAGCGTCGTATAGCTCGACAGGTCCTGACCGAGAGCCGAGCGCGCCAGGACGCGCAGGATGGTCGCAGCATCCTCCAGTGTCGGCACGATCTTCTCGATCGAGGCGATGACGATGTGTACCTTGGGCAATATCTGTGTCAGATCGCCATTACCTTCGTTGGTAACGATAATCGAGGTGCCGGTTTCGGCCACGAGAAAGTTGGCGCCCGTGACACCAACATCGGCCTCAAGAAATTTATGCCGCAGCACGGCGCGGGCTTCGGCAACGATAAAGGGTATTTCACTTAAGTC
Organism: Hyphomicrobiales bacterium; assembly: GCA_031431065.1. GTDB lineage: Bacteria > Pseudomonadota > Alphaproteobacteria > Rhizobiales > Aestuariivirgaceae > Aestuariivirga. Next base: position 3,166 of record JANPCS010000014.1, read on the forward strand.
GCGCCCTGGATCGAGATGCGTGTGGGTGCGGCGGAAATCGGCTTCCACCTGACGGCGATTGAGATGAACCACCGGCAAAATGAAGTGCACGGGAAGTTCATTGCGGATCTGGATGAGGTATTCGCCGAGATCGGTTTCAACCGGCGTGTGACCGGCGCGCGTCAGGCTATCATTGAGCTCAATCTCCTCGGCCACCATGGATTTTCCCTTGGTGACAATCTTGGCATCAACGCGCCCGCAGATCGCAAGGACAATCGCCCGCGCTTCTTCGGCGGTCGCGGCCCAATGCACATGGCCGCCTGACTCGATGACTTTCTGTTCATAGCGCTCGAGGTAGATATCGAGATGGGCGAGCACATGGTCCTTGATGTCGCGCGACTGATCGCGCAGCGCATCGAATTCCGGCAGGCCGTCACGCGCCACGCTGCGCTTGGCGGTGAGCCCAGCCATGGCGGTGATCAAGGCGCTCTGCAGCGGTTGATCGCCGAGTGCCCGGGCGGCACGTTCCGGAAAATCATGCAGCGTGTGTCCCACTATTTCCTCTCCTTCCACATCTGCTGGAAGGTTCTGCCCTGTGGCGCGGGGAAATCGCGATACTTAGTCCAGCCCTCGGCAAACGGCACTTTCGACAAGCGGCCCTTGCCATGGCCCAAGTTGGCGAGGACGCGGGCCGCCATCCGCGTGGCGCATTGATAGAGCCTTGGGCGTTTCGCCGCAAAGGCCCAGAGGCTTAAGCCCCAGCGCATGGTCTTGGGCTGCAGGTGCTGTTCGAATTCCTTCTCGCGCCAGTGCCTGAGCAACTTGGGTAGCGGAATGCGCATCGGGCAGACTTCCTCGCAGCGGCCGCAGAAGGTCGAGGCATTGGGCAGATGCCTGGCATTGGCGATGCCGACCAAGGCCGGCGTCACCACCGCGCCGATGGGACCTGGATAGACCGAACCATAGGCGTGGCCGCCAACCGCATTGAACACCGGGCAATGGTTGAGGCAGGCGCCGCAGCGGATGCAACGCAGCATGTCCTGAAACTCCGTACCCAGAACATTCGAGCGGCCATTGTCGAGAATGACGACGTGATACTCTTCCGGCCCATCGGGATCGCCCTCGCGCTTCGGACCCGTCGATAGCGTCGTGTAGTTGGAAAAATCCTGTCCCGTCGCCGAGCGCGCCAGAACGCGCAGGATGGTCGCGGCATCTTCCAGCGTCGGCACGATCTTCTCGATCGAGGCGATGACGATGTGCGCTTTCGGCAGGATCTGCGTCAGGTCGCCATTGCCCTCGTTGGTGACGATGATCGACGTGCCCGTCTCGGCAATGAGAAAGTTCGCGCCGGTAATGCCGGCATCGGCCGCGAAATATTTCTGCCGCAACTCGGTGCGGGCTTCCTCCACCAGTGCAGGTATCTCGGTCAAGTCGCGCTTGGGATCGAGATGGGTGTGGGCCCGGCGGAAGTCGGCCTCGACCTGATCGCGCGTCAGATGCACGGCGGGGGCGATGATGTGGCTGGGGCGCTCGTTCCTGAGCTGGACGATGTATTCGCCAAGATCGGTCTCCACCGGCTGAATGCCATGGGCCTGCAGATGATGATTGAGATCGATCTCCTCGGAGATCATCGACTTGCCCTTGGTGACGATCTTGGCATCGACGCGCTGGCATATCTCCAGAATCTGCGCGCGAGCCTCTTCGGCGGTTGCCGCCCAATGGACATGACCGCCGCTGGCCACAACCTTTGCCTCATAGCGTTCGAGATAGATATCGAGATGCGCGAGCACATGGTCCTTGATGTCGCGTGACTGATCGCGCAGTGCGTCGAACTCGGGGAGCGCGTCGCGCGCCTTGCTGCGCTTGGTCTGGAAGCGCGGCCCGGTTTCGGTCATGGCCTGCTGCAATTGCCCGTCGGCCAGCGCCTTGCTGACGTTGGCGGGGAAGGTGACGGCGGAGGCGTCCATCATTCGGCCTCGCCAATTGAGGGCGTTGCCATGTCGCCTGCCAGCACCTCGGCGATGTGGCGCACCTTGATCGTCGAGCCCTCGCGCTTCAATTTGCCGGCCATGTTCATCAGGCAGCCAAGATCGCCGGCAATCAACGTATCGGCACCGGTTGCGGCGATGTGCTGCAGTTTTTTCTCCAGCATCTTGTCGGAAATACCGGGATACTTGACGCAGAAGGTACCGCCGAAGCCGCAACAGACATCGGCATCAGTCATCTCGCGCATCGAAACGCCGGCCACCGTGCCCAAGAGCTGACGCGGTTCGGCCTTGATGCCGAGTTCGCGCAGGCCCGAACATGAGTCGTGATAGGTGGCGCGGGCGGCGAATTGCGCCTCGACCCGGTCGATCTTCATCACGCGGGTGAGGAAGGAGACCAGCTCATGGGTACGGCCGGCGAGTTCAACGGCTTCGGCGTGTTCGATGGTGCCGCCGGCAAAAAGTTCGGGATAATGCTTGATGATCATGCCGCCGCAGGATCCCGATGGCACCACGACAAAGTCGAAACCCTTGAAGGCGGCGATCACATTGCGGGCCAGGGCGATAGCATCCCGCCGGTCGCCGGAGTTGTAAGCAGGCTGGCCGCAGCAAGTCTGGGAAGCGGGCACTTCGACGCTGCAACCGGCATCTTCCAGCAGTTTCACCGCCGCAAAGCCGATCGACGGCCGCATCATGTCAACGAGGCAGGTGACGAACAGTCCAACGCGGGGGGCGAATTCAGGCATGGATCCTCGGGGCAAACAGGGCGCCTGCGTTTTGCCAGCCAAGATCAAGCCCCGCAAGCCCGATTGCTGCTCTCAGGCCGCGGGATGGCCATGCTTGGCGATCTGCCGTTGCATTCGGCAGCATTGGGAGGCTATTTCTGGTCTCCCATTGGATTAAACCGGATCGGTCCCAAGCTCCATGCTCACCATGCCAGTCCCCGATGCCGCCGTGATAGCCCGGCGCGACGAGATCGCCGCAGCGCTCCGCCACATCGTGCCGGGCGAAGGCGTCATCGCCCAGCCCATCCGGATGCGGGCCTTCGAGACCGATGGCCTCACCGCCTACAAGCAGATGCCGCTTGTGGTGGTGCTGCCGGAAACCACCGCTGAGGTGTGCGAGATCCTGCAATATGCCCATGCGCTCGGCATCAAGGTGGTGCCGCGTGGCGCCGGTACATCACTGTCGGGCGGCGCCCTGCCGCTGGCCGACGGCATTCTGCTGGGCCTCTCGAAATTCAATCGCGTGCTGGAGATCGACTATGCCAACCGCTGCGCCGTGGTGCAGCCGGGCGTCACCAATCTGGCCATCACCAAGGCCGTGGAACACAGGGGCTTCTATTATGCGCCGGACCCCTCCTCGCAGATCGCCTGCACCATCGGCGGCAATGTGGCGGAAAACTCCGGCGGCGTGCATTGCCTCAAATATGGCCTCACCGCCAACAATGTGCTGGGCATCGAAATGGTGCTGATCTCGGGCGAGGTGATCCGGCTCGGCGGCAAGCACCTCGACTCGGAAGGCTATGATCTCTTGGGGCTGATGACCGGTTCGGAGGGCTTGCTGGGTGTCGTCACCGAAGTCACGGTGCGCATTCTGCAGAAGCCCGAGACGGCGCGCGCCGTGCTGGTTGGTTTTCCCAGCAGCGAGGACGCCGGCAAATGCGTGGCCGACATCATCTCGGCCGGCATCATTCCGGGCGGCATGGAGATGATGGACAGGCCTGCCATTCATGCGGCGGAGGAATTCGTCCACGCCGATTATCCTTTGGATGTCGAAGCGCTGCTGATCGTCGAACTCGACGGTCCGCAGGTCGAGGTCGATCACCTGATCGAGCGCGTCTCGGGGATCGCCAAGACCAACCGTTCGGCAACACTGCGCGTCTCGAATTCGGAAGCCGAGCGGCAGCTGTTCTGGGCGGGTCGCAAGGCCGCATTCCCGGCGGTCGGGCGCATCTCGCCGGATTATCTGTGCATGGACGGCACGATTCCACGCAAACGTCTTCCAGAGGTGCTGAAGGGCATGAGCGAGATGTCGGTTCACTATGGCTTGCGCGTCGCCAATGTGTTTCACGCCGGCGATGGCAACCTGCATCCACTGATCCTGTTTGATGCCAACAACCCCGGCGAACTCGACCGGGCCGAAAAGTTTGGCGCCGATATCCTCAGGCTGTGCGTCAAGGTGGGCGGCGTGCTGACCGGCGAACATGGCGTCGGCATCGAGAAGCGCGACCTGATGCCGGAGATGTTTTCGGAGATCGACCTCGCCCAGCAGATGCGGGTCAAATGCGCCTTCGACGATCAGGGCCTGCTCAATCCCGGCAAGGTGTTCCCCACCTTGCATCGCTGCGCCGAGCTTGGCCGCATGCATGTGCGCGGCGGGCAACTGCCTTTCGCCGGCATTCCGAGATTTTGATGAGCAGCGCGATAAAGCCGTCATCGGAGGCCGAACTGGCGGAGCACGCGCGCGCCGCCGAGGGTCCCTTCGAGATCATCGGCTCGGGAACGAAACGCGGCCTCGGTCATCCGGTGCAGGCGGCCCGCACGCTCGATATGTCGGCGTTTTCTGAAATCATCGTCTACGAGCCCGAGGAACTGATCCTCGAAGCCGGCACCGGCATGCGGCTGGCCGATGTCGAGGCAATGATATCAACCAAGGGCCAGCAGCTGGCCTTCGAGCCGCCGGATTTTTCCGCCGTGCTCGGCAGCGCGCATAGTGGCACGATCGGCGGCATCGTCGCCTGCAATCTCTCGGGCCCCCGGCGCATCAAGGCGGGCGCGGCGCGCGATCATGTGATGGGCTTTCAGGGTGTCACCGGCGTGGGCGATGTCATCAAGAACGGCGCCCGGGTGGTGAAGAACGTGACGGGCTATGATCTGCCGAAGCTGCTGACCGGATCTTATGGCACGTTGGCGGCAATGACCTCGGTCATCGTGAAAGTCCTGCCGAAGCCGGAAACGGAGGAGACCATCGTGCTCGAGGGTCTTGGCGACACGCAAGCCGTGGCCGCCATGAGCCTTGCCATGCAATCGCCTTGCGAAGTATCGGGTGCCGCTCATGTTCCGGGTGAGGGAACTTATCTGCGGCTCGAGGGCATCGCTCCCTCGGTTGCCTATCGCCGCGATCGGCTGGCCAAGCTTCTGGGCAAACCGGTGCAGGTGCTGGCGGCCAGGAGCTCCAGCGCCAGGTGGCAGTCGCTCCGCGATGCCTCGATGTTCGCCGCTGACCGCTCGCGGCCACTCTGGCGTCTGTCGGTCACGCCGTCGGAGGCGCCCGCCATCATCGTTGCACTCCGTACACGGACGGATTTGCGCTATTGTTTCGATTGGGCTGGCGGCCTGGTGTGGCTGGAATTGCCGGACACACCCGATGCCGGTGCGGCGATGGTGCGAGCTGCGATGCCAGGGGGCCACGCCATGCTGTTCCGCGCGCCTGAAACAACGCGCGCCGCAGTCGATGTGTTCCAACCGCAAGCAACGGCACTCGCCGCACTGTCGGCACGGGTGAAAACCGCGTTCGATCCACAAGGCCAGTTCAATCCCGGCCGCATGTACCGGGGGGTGTGATGCAAACGACGTTCACAGCAGAGCAGCTGGCAACACCGCGCATTGCCGAGGCCAACACCATCCTGCGCAAATGCGTGCATTGCGGCTTTTGCACCGCCACCTGCCCAACTTATGTGCTGCTCGGCGATGAACTCGATTCGCCCAGAGGCCGCATCTATCTCATCAAGAACATGCTGGAGAGCGGGGAAGCCGCAAATGCCGAAACCGTCAAGCATGTCGACCGCTGCCTGTCGTGCCTGTCGTGCATGACCACCTGCCCATCGGGCGTCAACTACATGCACCTGATCGACGAGGCCCGCGCCCATGTCGAGGAGACCTACAAGCGTCCATGGTTCGAGCGCCTGCTGCGCGATGTGCTGGCCTTCGTCATGCCGCGGCCCCGCCTGTTCCGCCTGGCGCTGATCGGCGCCAAGCTGGCGACGCCGCTGAAAGGCATCGCCGCGTGTTTCGGCGCCACACGCATTGCGGCTCTCCTGAGCCTCGTTCCCAAATCGATGCCGGCGCCGGAGCGTTTCGGTGCATCCGGTACCTATTCGCCGCAAGCAGAAAAGCGCGGCCGCGTGGCGCTGCTCATGGGCTGCGTGCAAAGCGTGCTCGAGCCGGGCATCAATGCCGCCACCCTGCGGCTGCTCACGCGATTGGGCTACGAAGTCGTGGTGTCGGGCGAAGAACAATGCTGCGGTTCGCTCACTCATCATATGGGAAACGAAGCCGATGCACTGGCGCGCGCCAAACGCTCGGTCGATCAATGGACGGCGGCCGATGTCGATTGCGTTGTTATCACCGCCTCAGGCTGCGGCACGACGATCAAGGACTATGGCCACATGCTGCGGCTCGATGCGGCTTACGCCGAGAAGGCCAAAGCCATCAGTGCCAAGGCCAGGGATATCACTGAGTTCCTCGCCGGTGAAACTCTCCCGCAAGCGAACATGCAGCTGCGGCTGGCTTATCACTCCGCCTGTTCGATGCAGCACGGCCAGAAGATCAAAGCCGAGCCGCTGGCACTGTTGCGCCGCGCCGGCTTCGAGGTGATGGAAGTGCCCGAGGGCCACCTGTGCTGCGGGTCGGCCGGCACCTACAACATCCTGCAGCCGGAGATCGCCACCAGGCTGCGCGACCGCAAGGTGGCCAACATCGAATCGCTTGCAGCACAAGCCATCGCCACCGGCAACATCGGCTGTATCACGCAGATCGGCATGGGCACCACCATTCCCATCATCCACAATGTCGAGTTGCTAGACTGGGCTTAAGGCGGGCCGAAGCCAGCGTAGCTCGAGGGGATGGCTTGAGCCTTGGCTAGGCTGCCAATGGGCATCGAGATTATTCCATACGTGTGCCGTGAGGAGGGGCGCGTGCTGTATTCC
>JANPCS010000015.1:0-5982 GCA_031431065.1 Hyphomicrobiales bacterium
ACGACAAAGCTGACTGAGGAAGTCGCGGCATGGCAGGAAAACCGCAACAAACATTACGCAAAAGCCGATTGGCAATTCACAACTGCCGACGCCCGCGTTAAACTCAAAAGACTGTACCCGCAGTTTCTATGACTCGCGGCAATAGTAAGTCCGCACATCGGACACCGGATCGATATTTGGGTTATCGATGCCGGGGCGCAGCACGGAGCGGGCCGGGCACGACACCACAAACCGGTCGAGATGCGGACTGAAGACATGCCAGGTGGTTTTTTCGTCACCGTTGCTTGGGCCACTGCCCGCCACCCACTCGCCATAGCTGATGGTCTGCTTCTCGTTGCCAAAGATGTCGAAGCTGCGAACCGTTTTGACCGTCTTGGCGGCCGCTCCCTAAAGGGTCGAGGCCCTTGTGGAAGAGTTGGGGCAAGTCAGTGGAAAATTAGTGTCGGTGGTGTAACCTTCCCACATTTCGGACAGCAATTTTCCGGCGCTGTCGAACGATTCGACTCTGGACGTCCGGCCAAGGCAGCCCGGAGACTGCTGATAGGTCGTGGTGACCCTTGGCTTGCCATTGCCGTCACCGATCGACGGCAGTTCTGCGGTCACGGCGCGGAAGCCCATGAACTGACGCTCGGTGCTGCTCCATTTTCCGCCGTCGTAAGCGAACGCTGTCTCGATCGCGTTGCCACGGCCATCGTCTCTGGTGATGGACTTGACCATCTGCATGACGAAGGGAATTCTGGTGTCGGGCGTTCCCGCCGAAGGCTTGTAAGCAACTGTCAGCTTGCCGCCGAGCGGCTGTTTCACCGCGAGCAAGAGATCGGGGATCGGGCTGGTGTTGACCCGCATATTGAGGCCGGGTGAGGCGTCATAGAAATCGGTGAGGCCGTCGCCGGTGAAGTCGGCCACGTTCGAGGGATCAAAGAAGTCGAAGCCGTCTTGATCGGTCAGCGGCCTGGTGACCGGCCCTAGCGCATATCCGGTGTCAGTTGCCCGGGCGATGTAGTAGGACAAGCGGTCATACATGTCCCTTTTGCCGGGCAGGAGGAAGTCCATCCGCCCGTCGCTATTGACATTGATGCCAAGAATGAAGGGCGGGTCATATTTCTTGAGATATGGGCCACTTGACGTGCCGCTCACGACTTCTGCCTTGCCAAAAAATCCTTCGGTGGGAATCGCGTCGAATGCAGCCAACGTGAACGTTGGAGGGTTGACGATATCGAAGGCTTGTCCGGTCGACAGGAATTGCGTGGCCTGATAGCTGAAGGCATCCACCCGCTTGAAGGCGATGACATCGGTCAAGCCGTCGCCATTGGCGTCGGCCACGATGAAGGCCGATGTGTTGAAGTTCAATCCTGTCCAGGCGACGGTCTGTTGCGGCTGAACTGCGAAACTCGTACCGGTCGATAGGTAGAGGCGGGTTATCCAATTGCCTGAACCAAAGTGGTGCACGAGGACGTCAGTCTTGCCGTCGCCATTGAAATCACCTTGGTCAACACGGTGTTGGTAATCGACGGAGTAGGTAGGATGCTGGAAGCGCTCGGGAAATGTCGGTCCAGGCCAGTTCAGCGCAGTCATGGTGTTACCAGACTTTGTCCAAACGTTGCCGTTTTTCGTCATGAGATCCGCAGCACCATCACCTGTGAAATCGGCAACAGTGACGATTCCACCATCGAATGCTTGGGGCGAGGAAGTTGAGCCACTGGTGTCCGTCACGGTCATGAATTCGGTGAATGAACTCAGCAGCGTGCCATTCAGCTTCGAAAATATCAGCGTCGGCCGGGAATACGTGATATTCTCGCCCTCACCTCCGCAGCACGGTGTGGATGTTCTTGAAATTGTGACGTTGAGAAAGTCATCGGCGCCATCGCCGTCATAGTCGTGACCAGAACCAGGGTCGGAATTTCCTCTTGCACTCATCAGTGCCGTATCACTTAAGACTGTAGCTGTTAGACTTGTTGGGCAAGGTGAAAACGGAGTTTCATAATCAAAGGAATCCAAGATTGGCGGAGATGAATTGCCTGTGGCAAGTGCCAGAAAACTGGTGCATCCATAGATGTCGTTTTGCCCTTGGCCGCCTGTCGTTCTCTTGAAATATGCTGTCGGCGGGAGATAATAGTCGGGATATAGTCCGTCGCCATTCAAGTCGCCGGCGTTCCTACCTCTCAAGCCTCCGGGCCAGGTCCATTCGCCGGGTAATTTCCACTCCCGACCATCAAACCCAGGCGAACCGCTGGCGTTGACCACATCCTGATAGGTCATCACATAGGGCGGCATCGCCAAGCCGCCGGTGATGTTGCCCGCGCTATCGACGGCCGGCTTGCCGTATTCGCGGACATCCGTAAGCCTCGAGAAACCGGTGGCGGTGCTCTTCTCGTAGCCGAGCCTGTAGGCACGGACCGTGTCGGTTCCGAATTTCACTTCGATGGTCTTGATCCGCTTATTGACCTTGCGGATCGCTTTGCCGGTCGAATACCGGATGATGTCATCGCGGTTTTCGGTGTAAAACTTGATCGAAGCAACAGCTGTTGTGGTCCCGGAATTCACATAGTCGATCTTGCCGATGCGGCATTCGAAATCGCCGTTGCAGGTCCAGGCATAGTCGAGAAAATTGCCGGATGTATCGGTGACTTTGGTCAGGTACCAGCGGAAAGTCTGTGAGAAGCTCGTCGACTCATACGCCTCATAGCGATAGATCGTGCCGTCACTGGCTGTCACTTCCCAGCGGTTGCCGGTCTGGCGGATGCGCTTGTAGTTTTCGATGCGCGCCGCAAAACCGGTTTCCCCCGACGCCACAGCAACGCTGCAGGTTGGCGTGGAAGCAGGACCAGCGACCTGCGAACAGGGGATCAGTTCGTCGCCGTCAAGACTGAAACTGTCAGATATCGAAGGGCCCAAGGCGCCATAGGCAGGCACCCCCCGTCCACCCGTTTCCTTGTTCTGGCCGCCCGCTGGCACCTTGCTTCCCGACACCCTTTCGATGACCGAGACCCCATCAAGCGACCAGCCAATCCCCAAAATTCCACCGGCACTCGGAATATTGCGGATGCCGCGGGCCGAGTCATAGCTAAGCGCCAGCCTCGGTTCGAGACCGCGAAAGGCCGGCACTTCGATAGGGATCGCGTATCGAAAGCTCCCGTTCCATGCAGTGACCGGCGGTTGCGGCCCCTTGCTTTCGGGCGCCTGAGGAGCGGAGATCTCCTGCCCAAACGCCGAACTCGCGGTGAGCATGGCAAAAGCAAATAGAAGTGAGAAGAATTTGCGCAACGTCGCCTCCCTGCCGGAACCGATCAATTGCCCTAAAGGCATAACGTTGCGGCATCAAGTTGCAAGAACCGACGTTACCGCTGTGTAACTTTGATGTGGATAACTTGGCGTCAAGCAACGAATTACTGGCTGAACCGGTACGCCATTGATGATCGACAGAGCCTTGGCTTATCAAACATTATGTAATCGGCAGCTGGTCATTGGAACCGATCTCACGCTCTGTCTCAATGTGAACGCAACAAATAGAAGGGGCAGAAAACGGAGCCGGAACAGCACAATAACCAGATGACCTCTTGACTGCGGCCCACATGCGAGCATTGCTGTTGTCATGCACACAGGCACCTACCGCATTGCCGAGGCGCAGTGATGCTTGATGATGAGCACCGAGCCGAACACAAAGCGATTGAGTACAATAGCCCGACCAGTTCCGCAGCCCCTCTGCCAGAAAAGATGGCAAGCCTCGGCTCAACCGGGACATCTCATTTGGACGATAGCAGCGGGGCCAGCCTCGACAGCGAACTTGAGCGGCTGATGGCGCTGGACCTCCCTGCCCTGCGGGCGATGTGGAGGGAAGTCCGGGGGAGCGAGGCAGCACCCCGGCTCGGCCGGGAGTTCCTGAGACGGGCGATGGCCTATCATCGACAGGAGCAGGCATTTGGGAGATTGAGCCGGCAGGTGCAGCTGCGCCTCAAGGCGCTGCAACGGCGAGGGCCCGCGGATGATGACAACAGAGACCGCCTAAATGAGACTGCCTCGATCAAGGCGGGCACCCGGTTCGTGCGAGAGTGGCAGGGCCAGGTTCACGAGGTTCGTCGAGGTACCTGGCAACGACATCGGCAGGATAGCTCTGGCCCTGCGTCACCATTTCCAGGGTAAAGCCGTGGGATGGAGCTGCGGCAATGTACTGGGCCATCCGTTGAGCGAATTTCGTTTTCTGCTCGGGATCATCGGTGGCGTTGTATTGGTTCAAGGCCCAAGTGAACTGCGCCCGCTGGCCGGCGAGAGTTGCCATTTCCACGTCCTCGCTCATTGGATTGGCCTGGGGAGAACTCCCAAAGGCGGCGAAGATCGTAAGTTGCCTTGGTCAAAGAGACGAAAACGGCAAGATGCTGAGGGATACCATCCCTTGGAAACGAAGCTACACAGTTAAGTCTCAGAATGTTCGAAACGTTCGCTAAATTCGTTAGGGCGCCGGGGCAAGGCGTGGACCCTCAATTCAGGATCGGATCAGCCGGAGTGTAGTCTTTCCCAAGGAATTGTTCAAGCTCCTGTTCTGTCATTTGTCGATGCTTTTGATGATGTGCCGCCGCTCCTGGATGTCGCGCTGACCAAGGACCTGCTTGCCAAGGAAGATTGCCATCACATAGCTCTTTTGATCATGCCGCCATTGAGTGCGGCGGAGGGAGATACGTGCTTCGGCTTGCCCCGTCTCCTACGCCGCGGCTGCCTCGGGATCGCGTGCAAGGTGCCGCTCCAGCGTTGACAGGCTCACGCCGACGACCGCCGCGGCTTCCGGTTTTGAACAGTAAGTCGCCGTCAGTTTTCGCAGCTGCCGCTCCAGCGTCTTGTCCCCTGGCTCAAGCGCGAGAGGTCTTCCACCCCGCCGTGATGAAGAACTGTCCTTTTTATGCACCCGTCAATTCCTCCACAGACCTTTTGTGGCTCTCGGCGTGCCTGCCGTCATTGATACCGCGATTTGGATGCCGTTTCCCGGGCAAATCCAGGTCACAGACGGCGTTCTCGGGGTCGGGGCCTCATCAAACCTTTCTGGCCGTTCTGGATGCTGAATTTCAATGTGAGACCACCGGCGCTAGCCATGATCTGCCTCACTCACAGCATTCGGGCCACTCAGACGGCCTGCGGAACCAATCCGTCGTTGAGAGAATTGCGCTGAGCGTTCTTCACGGCGTTGGCGATCTGGATGGCGTAGCGCCTGAAATCCGCGTCGCTGGTCCCCTGCACATTCAAATTCACGGTTACGCTGCTGCCAGCAGGAGCCAATCGGGGGGTATAGTCAAGACGATCGCCCTTGCCTGGCGCCGTGGTCTGCGGAGCCGGAGCATTGGGCACAGTCTTCAGCTGCGGCAGATCATCAATGGTCTTGCCGGCGCCGAAGTTCAGCATCTTGGTGCCGCCGATGCTGTCCCACAGACCCTTGATCCTCTCCAGCATGCCGGAGATCGCCTCGATGTTGCCGCCAATGGTGAGATTGAGAGAGGGCCACTCGCCGTTCCAGATGCTCCGAATGGACGAGAGTGTCTCGCGGATCGTCTGCATCCAGCCCGCCACGGTATCGAGGCCAGCGCCCAGCCGATCGCCGAGAGATGGCGTCCCCGTCATCTGACCGGCGAGCGGATCGTACGCCCGATCACTGTGAACAAGCTTGCCGGATTTGAGATCGTCGATGAACTGGTAATAAGCTCTTCCCGCTTCAGTCGCTTCGATCCAGTGGCGGGTGAGTTGGCCGAGCATTCCTCCATAGTCGCTCGCAATGTTCCAAGACTTCGGACTGAGCTGCTGCCGGTTTCACGGACACTGAGTTAAGGTGTTTGATGGAACTGGAGGTTTCGGATGGAGAGAAAGAAGTATTCGCGCGAGTTCAAGCTTGAGGCTGTGAACTTGTTGAGGGAACGTGGTGTTGCGATTGTACAAGCGGCGCGTGATCTTGATCTCAACCACAACATGCTGCGGCGCTGGCTGAAAGAGCATGACGGCGAT
>JANPCS010000016.1:0-7678 GCA_031431065.1 Hyphomicrobiales bacterium
GGATAGGAGAGGGGCAACCGGGCCCGGCCAATGAGTGCCTCAATAATCCTGCACATCCACCACGCCCGAGATCGCCTTGATCGCCCCCTTGATCTGCGGCGTCACCGTGAACTTGTTGCCGAGCGACACGATGACTTCGCGGCCCTTGTCCAGCATCATCACCAGGCGCACCGGCGCCCGCCCGCCGTTGCTCAGCCGCGCGGCAATGGACTCCAGCGGCCTGGCATCGCGCACGAATATCTCAAGCCCGGCGATCATCGTGGCCGCCGCCTTGTCGAGAAGTTCCACACTCTGCAGGCGCAGCTTCACCTCCTCGCCCTCGACATCGGCTTCGACCGTGGCGATCACCGCCGTGCCGGGCTCGAGCAATTCGCGATAGGCGTTGAGCGTGTCGGAGAAGCAGATTGACTCGAACTGGCCGGTGGGATCGGAGAACCCAACAAAAGCAAACTTGTTGCCGGACTTCGAGCGCCGTTCCTGTTTGTGGGTTATCGTGCCAGCAAGTTTCGCGGCCCGTGCCCCCTTGGCCAGCGCCCTCTCGTGGAACGCCGCATAGGTATCGACACCGAGTTTGGCGAGCGGCTTCATGTAGTCGTCAAGCGGATGGCCAGAAAGATAGAAGCCCACTGCCTCGAACTCCTGCGCCAGCCGGTCCATCGGCAGCCAGGCATCGCGGCGCGGCAGCACCAGTTCGTCGGAAGAACTCTGCGCCCCCCCGAACAGATCGTTCTGCCCGGCTGCCGTGGCACTCGAAACGCGATTGGCCATCGCAAGAATCGACTCGACCGCTTCCAAAATCTGCGCCCGATTGGGATTGAGACTGTCGAAGGCCCCCGCCTTGGCCATGCTTTCCAGTGCCCGCTTGTTGAGCATCCGCGCATCGATGCGCCGCGCAAAGTCGCCCACCGACTTGAACGGTCCCCCTTCGCTCCGTACACGGACCAGATGCTCGATGGCCCCGGCGCCGACATTCTTCAAGGCGGCGAGCGAATAGACGATGGCCCCATCCTTCACCGCGAAATCGACTCCGCTCGCATTGATCGACGGCGGCAGCAGCTTAACGCCCATGCGCTGCGCTTCGGCGCGGAACTGCATCAGCTTGTCGGTATTCCCGAGATCCAGTGTCATCGAGGCGGCCAGGAATTCCACCGGATGGTTGGCTTTCAAGTAAGCCGTCTGGTAGGCGATGACGCCGTAAGCCGCCGAATGCGACTTGTTGAACCCGTAGCCGGCGAATTTCGCCACCAGCTCGAAAATATAGTCGGCCTGCGCCGCATCGATGCCCTTGGCCGCCGTGCCCTGAATGAAGCGCGCCTTCTGCGCATCCATCTCGGCCTTGATCTTCTTGCCCATGGCACGGCGCAACAGGTCGGCCTCGCCCAGCGAATAGCCGGAGAGAATCTGGGCGATCTGCATCACCTGTTCCTGATAGACGATGATGCCATAAGTTTCCTTCAAAAGAGGTTCAAGCAAGGGATGCAGATAATCGGGTTTTTCCTCGCCCTTCTTGCACGCGATGAAGCGCGGAATATTATCCATCGGGCCGGGCCGGTACAGCGCGTTGATGGCGATGATGTCTTCCACACGGTCGGCATGCATCTTCTTCAGCACGTCGCGCATGCCCGAACTTTCCAGCTGGAACACCCCCACCGTATCGCCATGGCCCAGCATGTCGTAGGTCTTGGCGTCGTCATACGGAATCTTGTCGATGTCGATCGAGGGCTCGCGCCGCCGGATCAGCTTCAGTGCTTTCTCGATCACCGTCAGCGTCTTGAGGCCGAGGAAGTCGAACTTCACCAGGCCCGCCTTCTCGACATATTTCATGTTGTACTGCGTTGCCGGAATGGACGAGCGCGGATCGCGGTACAGCGGCACCAGCTCTTCCAGAGGCCGGTCGCCGATCACCACACCCGCCGCATGCGTCGAGGCATTGCGGTACAGTCCCTCGAGCTTCAGCGCGATTTCGAACAGGGTCTTCACCGAAGGGTCGCGCTCGCGCTCCTCCTTCAATCGCGGTTCTTGATCGAGAGCCTGCTGCAGGCTCACCGGATTGGCCGGATTGTTGGGAATGAGCTTCGACAATCGGTCGACCTGGCCATAGGGCATCTGCAGCACCCGGCCGACATCGCGCGTCACGGCGCGGGCCTGCAACTTGCCGAAAGTGATGATCTGCGCCACGCGATCCGCGCCATAGCGCTGCTGCACATAGGCGATCACTTCCTCGCGCCGGTCCTGGCAGAAGTCGATATCGAAATCCGGCATCGACACGCGTTCCGGATTTAGAAAGCGCTCGAACAGCAGATTGAAGCGGAACGGATCGAGATCGGTGATGGTCAGCACATAAGCAACGAGCGAGCCAGCACCCGAGCCGCGCCCCGGCCCCACCGGAATGCCCTGCCCCTTGGCAAACTTGATGAAGTCGGCAACGATCAGAAAGTAACCCGGGAAATTCATCTTGGTGATGACATCAAGCTCGAAGTCGAGCCGCACGGCATATTCGTCGTGCGTGTGCCCCTCGACCAGCCCGCGCGTCGCCAGCCGCATCGCCAGCCCCTCATGCGCTTGGGCGCGCAGCTCTTGCGCCTCGTCGCCTTCGGCAAAACGCGGCAGGATGGGGGCGCGCGACATGACGCGATAGGCGCAGCGCCTGGCGATCTCGATGGTGTTCTCAATGGCCTCGGGGATATCGGCGAACAGCGCCGCCATTTCGGCCTGGGATTTGAATCCATGTTCCGGCGTCAGCCGCCGCCGGTCTTGCGCCGCCAGCACCTCGCCCTCGGCGATGCAGATCAGCGCGTCATGCGCCACATAGTCATCGGGCTTGGCAAAGTAACATTCATTCGCCGCCACCAGCGGCACGCCGAGCCGGTAGGCCAGTTCGATCAGCCCGGTCTCGGCCTGGCGTTCTTCACTCATGCCATGGCGCTGCAACTCGATATAGAGCCGGTCGCCGAACACCGCTTTCAGTTGCTCGATCAGCTGAGCCGCGAGGGCGCCCTGCCCGCCCACCAGCGCCTCGTTGACGGGGCCGGCAGGCCCCCCCGTCAGGCAGATCAGTCCGGCACTATGTGCGCCGAGATAATCCCACGTCACATGATGCTCGGCATTGTCGGGCGTCTCGAGATAAGCCCGGCTCGACAGCTTCATCAGGTTGCGATAGCCCGCTTCGTCCTTGGCGAGAAAGGCCAGCGACGGAATGCGCCGCAAGCCTGCCGTCGGTTTCAACGCGCCCTCCTTTGGCACGGCGAGATCGACCTTCAGCGTACAGCCGACGATCGGCTGGATGCCCTTCTCCGCCATGGCGTCGGAAAATTCCAGCGCCCCAAACAGATTGCCAGTGTCGGTGATCGCCACCGCCGGCATCAGCGCAGTCCTGGTCAGTTCGGCCAATGCCTTGATCTGCAACGCCCCCTCCGACAGCGAATAGGCCGAGTGGGTGCGGAGATGAATGAAGGTCGGTGAAATCGAGTCTGGGTTCCCCATGTCCCAATCATAGCGCCAACGCGGCGCCGATTACATTGCCGGTTTTTCGTCGCCCACAACTTCCGGCAGGGCGCCCTCGAAGGCCGTCAGGAACATCGCCAGGTTATCGGCCAGATGCTCGGTCAGGTAACCGCCTTCCTGCACGATCACCACCGGCAGATCGAGCGACGCAATCTCGCCCGCCATCCGCGCGAAACCGCCTTGCGTCACCGTTCCACCTTTGAGCGGATCGGCCTCGTGGGCATCGAGCCCCAGTGCGATGACCAGCGCCTGCGGCTTGAATTTGTGAATCTTCGTCAAGGCCTGGTGCAGCGCGAAGAGCCATTTGTCGTCACCGCTGCCCACGGGAAGCGGCAGGTTAAGATTGTATTCCTTGCCATCGCCCTCGCCTTCCTCCGCGGCCGAGCCCCAGTAGTAGGGATAATATTCGGCCGGATCGGCATGGATCGACACGGTCAGCACATCGGGCCTCCTGTAGAAGATCGCTTGCGTGCCGTTGCCGTGGTGAACATCGATATCGAGGATCGCCACCCGCTCGTGCACGATGCGCAAATGCTGCGCGGCGAGCGCCGTATTGTTGAGATAGCAGAATCCGCCGGCCCGGTTGGCATAGGCGTGGTGCCCCGGCGGCCGGCATAATGCGTAGGCCACCCGCTCGCCCTTCAACACCATGTCGGCGGCGGTCAATGCCGTCATCGCCGAAGCCGCAACCGAACTCCAGGTTTTTTCCGTGATGGCGCAGGAGAAATCCATCATGAAGACACCGGCCCGGCCGAGGATGTGCTGCGGCTCCGCCAGCGAGGGATAAGTAGGCCTGAGACTCGGCATAAGTTCGGGTCCAGCACCTTCAACTTTCGCCCAGTCGGCATAAGCTGTTTTCAGGAACTTCACATAGCGCCTGGCATGGATGTCCGTGAACGCGTCTTCGGAGAACTGCTTCGCGGCGCAGATCTGCGCGCCCGCCTGCCTGGCACCTTCGAGCAAGGCCCGGGCCCGGTCAGGGCTTTCGGGATAGCTGGTGATGTGGCCCTTGCTCAGGAAAAGGCTCGGCGCATGCGCCAGTTGCAGTCCCGAAAATATTGCTTTCATCTCAGCCCCCGATGATCCGTCCCTGTTCAAGCCTGGCAATCCTGCTCATGCCGGCGGCCAGCTCGTGGTTATGCGTCGCCACCAGCGCGCCTAGCCCCTCTTCCGAAATCAGCCGCAGCAATTCCTGCTGCACCTGCGCCGCCGTCGCCGGATCGAGATTGCCGGTGGGTTCATCCGCCAGCAGCAGCAGCGGCCGGTTGGCGAGTGCGCGGGCAATCGCCACGCGCTGCTGCTCGCCGCCCGAAAGCTCGGAGGGCCGGTGTTCCAGCCGGGGGCCAAGGCCCAGCCGCGTCAAAAGATCTCTCGCCCGCGCCATCGCCGCCGCCTTCGTCGCACCGGCAATCAACTGCGGCATCATCACGTTCTCGACCGCCGAGAATTCCGGCAGCAGATGATGGAACTGATAGACAAAGCCGATGCCGATGCGGCGGATGCGGGTGCGCGCCGCATCGTCCAGCAGCGAGCAGTTCTGCCCGGCGATCAGCACGTCGCCCGCCGTCGGCGCTTCGAGAAGCCCGGCGATATGCAGCAGCGACGATTTGCCAGAGCCTGACTGGCCCACCAGTGCCACGATCTCGCCGGGATAGACCGAAAGGCTCAAACCCTTGAATATCTCAAGCTGCCCCTTACCCTCGGCATAGGAGCGCGACACCTCGCGCAAGTCGAGTGCGGGAATGTGGTTGGTCATTCGTAGCGCAGCGCTTCGACGGGATCGAGCCTTGCTGCCCGCCACGATGGATAGAGCGTTGCCGCAAACGACAGGCCCAATGACATCAGCACGATATTGAAGGTCTGCCACGGGTCCATCTTGGCCGGCAGCTGGGCCAGGTAATAGACTTCCGGGTTGAATGGATCGACACCCGACACCCAGGAAATGAACTGCCGGATGTTTTCGGTATTGAGGCAGATCAGCAGCCCGGCCAGAAAGCCGCCCAGCGTTCCCGCCACGCCGATCGCCGCACCCGTCAGGAAGAACACCCGCTGAATGGCGCCGCGCGTCGCCCCCATGGTGCGCAGGATGGCGATGTCGCGGCCCTTGTCCTTCACCAGCATGATAAGGCCCGAAACGATGTTCAGCGCCGCCACCAGGATGATCATCGTCAGCACAAGGAACATCACGTTGCGTTCGACCGCCAGCGCGTTGAAGAACGTCACGTTGCGCTGCTTCCAGGTGTTGATGACCATGCCCTCGCCGGCTTCGGCGGCGAGCGCCAGCTTCATGCCGTCGATGTCATCGGGCCTCTCCACCATCACTTCGATCTGGGTCACGCCCTCGTCCATGACGAAATAATCCTGTGCCTCGGGCAACGGCATGTAGATGATGTTCTCGTCGTAATCCGCCATGCCGACCTTGAAGATCGCCACCACCGGATAATCGCGGATGCGCGGCGCATTGCCGACCACCGAATCGGGGCCTTCGGGCGAGATGATCGTCAGGTTGGACCCCAGCCCCAGCTGATGCTTCCACGCCATGCGCTCGCCGATCGCCACACCATTTGATTTGTCGAAACCGGCAAAGGCAGGCTTCTCGTCGGGAACGCCCGCTTCCATCATCGCCGTGCGCAGGTCGACATTGTTGAGGCTCGAAAGTTTCGCGATATCAGGTTCCGAAATGCCGCGCACCAGTGCCCCGGTACTGCTGCGCAGGCTCGATGCCATGGCCTGGCCCTCGACCAGAGCCACGGCCCGCGTCACCCCCGGAATCCTGGCGATCCGCGTCTGCAACGCGGCATAATTCCGGATCGGACTGACATCGGAATGATAGACCGAGGCGTGGCCCTGAAACCCCAGAATCTTGTCCAGCAACTCGGCGCGAAATCCGTTCAGCACCGCCATCACCACGATCAGCGTGGCAACGCCAAGCAGAATGCCGAGAAACGAAAACAGCGAGATGACGGAAATGAATCCTTCCCGCCGCCTGGCCCGCAAATAGCGCCCGGCGAGAATCCACTCGAAGGGCGCAAACGTTTTGGTATCGGGAAGGCCGCTGT
Organism: Hyphomicrobiales bacterium; assembly: GCA_031431065.1. Classification (GTDB taxonomy): domain Bacteria; phylum Pseudomonadota; class Alphaproteobacteria; order Rhizobiales; family Aestuariivirgaceae; genus Aestuariivirga. The sequence continues at coordinate 6,564 of JANPCS010000016.1, forward strand.
TCATTATGTGGTGAAGCGCGCCACGATCTGGTCCAGCGCCACATTTTCGCGCGCCCCCGTCTTGCGGTTCTTCACTTCGGCAATGCCGTCCTTAAGCCCGCGCGGTCCGATGATCACCTGCCACGGCAGGCCGATCAGATCCATCGCCGCGAACTTGGCGCCCGCCCGGTCATCGCGGTCGTCATAGAGAACCTCGACGCCCTTGGCTTCCAGCGCCTTGTAAATGGAATTGCAGGCCGCTTCTGTCTCGGCGTCACCGGCCTTGAGGTTGATCAGCCCGACTTTGAACGGCGCCACCGGCTCCGGCCAGATGATGCCCGCCGCATCGTGGCTGGCCTCGATGATGCCGCCCACCAGACGCGACACGCCGATGCCATAGGAACCCGATTGCAGCGCCGTCTTCTTGCCGTCGGGTCCCTGCACGACAGCCCCCAGCGGCTCGGAATACTTGGTGCCGAAGAAGAAGATGTGGCCGACCTCGATGCCGCGGCCGGTGACCCGGCGCTCCGCCGGCACGCGGGCTTCATAATCGGCCTGATCGTGCATCTCCGAGGTCGCGGCATATTTCGCGGTGAAGTCATCCACCACCTTGGCCACGGCGCCAACGTCATCATAGTCGATGTCGAAGGCCGCCCAGTCCATGTCGTGGAAACCCTTGTCGAAGAACACCTCCGATTCGCCGGTGTCGGCGAGAATCAGAAACTCGTGGCTGTCCGATCCGCCAATCGGCCCGGTCTCGGCCCGCATCGGCACGGCTTTGAGGCCCATGCGCGCGAAGGTCCGCAAGTAACTGACGAACATCTTGTTATAGGAATGCTGCCCCGCCTCGCGCGTCAGGTCGAAGGAATAGGCGTCCTTCATCAGGAACTCGCGGCCGCGCATCACCCCGAAGCGCGGCCGCACCTCGTCGCGGAATTTCCACTGGATGTGATAGAGATTGCGCGGCACGTCCTTGTAGCTCTGCACGCCCTGGGCGAAAATGTCGGTGATCATCTCTTCGTTGGTCGGCCCGAACAGCATGTCGCGGTCATGGCGGTCCTTGATGCGCAGCATCTCCTTGCCATAGGCGTCATAGCGGCCGGACTTGCGCCACAGGTCGGCGGGCTGGATGGTCG
>JANPCS010000017.1:0-10504 GCA_031431065.1 Hyphomicrobiales bacterium
TGAACCCGCAAGCGATCGCCGGCTACCGCGCCAAGAACATCATCGCCAACCCCAACTGCTCGACCGCGCAACTGGTCGTCGCATTGAAGCCGCTGCACGATGCCGCGCGGATCAAGCGCGTCGTCGTCGCCACCTATCAGTCGGTGTCGGGGGCGGAAAAGGAAGGCCTCGACGAATTGTGGACGCAGACCAAGGGCATTTTCGTCACCGACCAGCCAACGCCAAAGAAGTTCCCCAAGCAGATCGCCTTCAACGTCATTCCGCATATCGATGTGTTCATGGATTCGGGCGACACCAAGGAAGAATGGAAGATGATGGTCGAGACCAAGAAGATTCTCGATCCCAAGATCAAGTTGACCGCGACTTGCGTGCGCGTGCCTGTGTTCGTCGGCCATTCGGAAGCCGTCAACATCGAGTTCGAGCAGCCGATCTCGGCGGAGGAAGCCCGCGACATCCTGCGCGAGGCGCCGGGCTGCATGGTGATCGACAAGCGCGAGGACGGCGGCTACATCACCCCCATCGATTGCGTCGGCGACTTCGCCACCTTCATCTCGCGCATCCGCGAGGACCAGACGATCGACAACGGCCTCAACCTGTGGATCGTCTCCGATAACTTACGCAAAGGCGCGGCCCTCAACGCCGTGCAGATCGCCGAGAGCCTGATCAATCGCGGACTGCTGAAGCAGGCGGCTTAAGCAATACAACGGCGCAGGTGGCGGGCTTCAATCGAGGCCCAGTTCCTTGCGCCGTTTTTTCGTCAAGCCTGCCACCACCAGGCGGTGGCTTTCGCTCACATATGCCTTGAGATCGTCGGGGTTAAGACTTTCATCGCTGGTGCACTGAATCCACAGCAATCCGCGCGAGGCCAAATAGGGCGCGGGCCGGCAACCGGCTTGCGTTTTCAGAAGTTCGAAACTGAAGCTCGAACACTTGAAGGTGACGAAGGGATCAGCGCCCTTTTCCTGCCACCCACCGATGGCAAAGACTTTTCCGCCGACTTTCCACACATGGGCGCCGCCCCATTGGACGACATGCGTGGCGTGGGCAAGCGACTTGCAATAGGCGTTGTATTGATCGAGCGTCATGGCATGGAGTATGAACGAGGAGCCGCCGCAGCGGAAGAACACGTGTGATGCGCAAAGCCGTCCTTTTCATTGTGATGCTCTTCGCGCACCCAGCACATGCAGAAGAACCCTTCCGGCTGGACCTGCCCATTGCCTGCAAGATCGGCGAGACCTGCTGGGTGCAGCAATATCCTGACCGCGATACAACTTCGGGCGTCAAGGACTATGCCTGCGGCAGCCAAACCTATGACGATCACGACGGCACCGACATCCGCATTCGCGATACGGCCGCCAGTGCTGACGTCATTGCTTCAGCGACAGGCACAGTGAAGGGGTTACGCAACAGCGTTGCCGATCATCTGATGCTGACGCCGGAAGAACGGGAAAACGTCGGCAGCCGCGAATGCGGCAATGGCGTAGTGATTGACCACGGCAATGGTTGGGAAACACAATACTGCCACCTGCGCAACGGCAGCATCAGTGTCAAGGCGGGAGAGACGGTCGCTGCGGGAACCCGCCTGGGTGCTGTTGGTTATTCCGGCATGGCGGCGTTTCCGCATGTGCATCTCAGCGTCCGCAAGGATGGCAAGAGCCTCGATCCATTCCGCGTCAGCGATGACCCCGAAACCTGCGGCAGCGGCAATGATGGGCTGTGGACGGATGCTGCCCTAGCGGTACTGGCCTACACCAGAGGCAGCGTATTGCGCACCGGGTTCGCGCCCGGTGGTGTCCAGATCGAGGCGCTCGAAAGCGGCGCGCTTGGCGACCCCCCGTTTGGCGCCGATTGGCCGGCGCTGGTCGGCTATGGCTGGGCCATCAACCTCGCCAAGGGCGATGTCATCAGCCTGTCGTTGACGGGCCCCGATGGCATTGCGGCGGAGAATTCGGTGACACTTGACCGCGCCAAGGCGCAATACCTGCTGTTTGCCGGCCAGAAGCGGCCAGTCTCCGGCTGGCCAAAGGGTGACTATCAAGGCCACTTCGAAGTGCGCAACGGCGCCGAGCTCAAGCTGACCCGCACCTGGACCCAACGGCTCGAATGAAGCCCGGCCGCTTACCTTTGGTTGTGTGACGGCCATCACATCATTGGATTGAATGAGACGTTATTTTGACACTCATTGGACCCCGTGGAGCGAAGTGTGTCTCATCCCCGCCTTGCCGCGTATCTGCTCGATGCCGGGCGCCATAATTTCTATCACGGCATTCACAAGGCGCTGCGTCTCGGCCATTGCCGCATGCTGGCGGAACTTGGCGCCCATGACTATTCCAATGCCGGGGAAACAGCGGCCCTGCTGCAGAAATTGCGCGGGCTGATCGGCCTTGGCCGCGGCCATCTCGAAGGCGAAAACCGCGAAATCCACGCCGCCCTCGAAGCCCGTCAACCGGGCATCACGGCATACGCGGCCGCCGAACACGCCGCCCACGAACAGGCCTTCGCCGAATTGGAATCGCTGATCCGCGCCGTTGAAGTGGCAATACCCGAGCGCCGTCCGCTGGCTGGCCAAGCGCTCTATCAACGCTATGGGCTGTGTGCCGCAGCCGATATGGAACAGATGTATCTCGAAGAAACCGAAGTGTTGAGCGCGTTGCATTCAGCCTTCAGCGACGCCGAACTCATGGCCATTGAAGCCCGCATGCTGGCCGCAATTGCGCCCGACAAGATGGCCGCCTACACCGCCCTGCTGATGCCGGCCCTCAATCACGCCGAGCGCGTCGAAATGCTGAAAAAACTCATGAGGGACTTGCCGAAAACAGCCTTCAACCGCTTGCTCACCGGCACCGTCAAACCGGTTCTGGCCGCCGCCGACTACGCCGCCACAATGGGCGCGCTGACACCACACGCGGCGTAAGGAGTAAGGCCAGCCGCGTTCCCGTCACCCTGGCGAAAGCCAGGGCCAAGTTTTCTGTCCGCTACATGCAACTCGGATGATCGCAACATTCATGCTTGACACCATACCAACTAGACGGTATGGTTTGAATCATGCCCATATCTCTGCCCCAGAACTCCAAAATCAAACTGCTCGAAGCAGCGCTTCATGTCATCCGCACCAAGGGTTACGCGGCGACCACCGTTGAAGATATCTGCCAGTCCGCCAACCTCACCAAGGGCAGTTTTTTCCATCATTTCAAGAGCAAAGACGATCTGGCTTTGTCCGCCGCCGCCCATTGGGGGATGATGACGGAAGGCTTCTTTGCTTCTGCACCTTATCACAAACCGTCAGACCCCTTGCAGCGACTCCTTGGCTACATCGATTTCCGCGCCGCCATTCTGCAGGGCGAGCTGGCCGACTACACGTGTCTGCTTGGCACATTGGTCCAGGAGACTTACGCAACCCACCCTCATATTCGCGTTGCCTGCGAGCAAGGCCTGTCGGCGCATACCGCCATTGTGGTGCGCGATATCGAAGTGGCAAGGCGGCTCTACGCTCCCAACGCATCATGGAACGCCGAAAGCCTCGGCTATTTCATACAGTCAGTTTTGCAAGGTGCCTTCATCTGCGCCAAGGCAAAGCAAGGCCCCGAAGTGGTGCGCGACAGCCTCGCCCATCTCCGCCGCTACCTTGAAACCCTGTTCACCCCGAGCTCGGAACCTGTCCAATGAACACGTTTCGGCAAGTCCTTCCGTTCATCGGCACAGAGATATTCGCGGCTTGTTTCGCTCGAACCGCTTATCTGCCTGCCACTCGCCTTCTGGCAAATACTTCCCAAGTCCCACATGAAAAGGAGTGTTTTTCCATGACCAGAACACTATCGCGTTCAACGTTCCTGCGCTTGCTGGCAATATCGGCCGTAGCACTCACACTGGCCGCACCTGCCTTGGCGGGCGAGTTCTACGACAAGAACGGAGCCGCTCTGCTTGGCCACGATGCCGTGGCCTATTTCACCGAAAACAGGCCCGTCAAGGGTCTCGCCGAATTCGAGGCCAAATACAAGGGTTCGACGTTCTACTTTGCATCGGAAGCCAATCGCGCCACCTTCACAACCGATCCGGCGCGATATGCCCCGCAATATGGCGGCTTCTGCGCCTTCGGAACGGCGGCGGGCTATAAGGCCAAAATCGATCCGCAAGCCTTTACCATCTTCGATGGCAAGCTCTACTTGAACTACGATCGCGATGTGCAAAAGCAATGGAGCTCCGATATTCCCAGCTTCATCGTCAAGGCCGACAAGAACTGGCCCACGGTCTCCAGCCTGACCGAAGTCTACGAGTGAGGAGGATCAGCCATGAATGAAGCCAGATCACATCTCCCGCCAATCGCCACCCCTGCCGAATGGCAGCACGCACTCGATCAGTTGCGCCTCAAGGAAAAGGCGGCGACCAAAGCCCGGGACGCACTGGCCGCCGAGCGCCGCCGCCTGCCGATGGTGAAAATCGAAAAGGATTATCAGTTCGATGGCGCCAACGGCAAAGCCAAGTTGACTGATCTCTTCGATGGGCGCCGCCAACTCATCCTCATCCACTTCATGTTCGGTCCGGATTGGGAGGAAGGCTGCAAGGGTTGTTCGATGACCGTCGACTCGATGGGCCATCCGTCACACCTGCAGGCCCGCGACACGTCAGTGGCACTGGTATCGCGCGCGCCGCTGCCCAAGCTCAATGCTTTTCGCAAACGCATGGACTGGACGGTGCCGTGGTACTCTTCGTTCGCGACGGATTTCAACACGGACTTCGGCGTCACCGAAGGCGATGAAGAGTTGTCAGCGGTGAGCGTGTTCCTGCGCGATGGCGGCACAGTCTTTCGCACCTACGTCACCAGCGGGCGCGGCGATGAAATGCTGGGCTCAGTCTGGAGTTACCTGGACCTGACACCCTTCGGCCGCCAGGAAACCTGGGAGGCCTCACCCGCCAATTGGCCGCAAACCGCAGCGTATGACTGGTGGCGTCACCATGACAGGTATGAGGCCAGTCCAGCCAAGGCAAGTTGTTGCCACGGATAGCGGTAGTTGGTATCCGTCGAGCTCCCAAAGGTTCCCGTCTTGCCCGCTTCGAACAAAGCTGGATCCATCTCCCGGCTTTCGCAGGGATGACGAAAGAGGGGGAGGAGGCATATTGTTCTATTCTTTCTTCACGTCACCCTGACGAAAGTCAGGGCCCAGCTTTCTTCTCTCCTCAACTGGCCAGCACGTCCAACCTCGCGGCGCCGAGAACGCGGCCGAGTTTTCCCTCTTGCAGCAGGGCCACGCAGGAGGTGCAGTCGGGGGTCAGCAGGCCGTCCTTGGGCAGCGCCAGACGGCTGGGTTTGCCGGTCCACATGGCGGCGGGTAGCAGTTTCCGCACCACGTTGTTGTAGGCGATCTCCTGGCCGGAGTTTTCGCCGCGCTCGATCACCACCCTGGCCTCGCTCAAGATCGGCATCAGCCACAGCGTCGCCTCGGTGGCGGGCTCGCCTTCGCCTTGGAATTCGCCGCAATCGACGATGATTTCCTTATCCCCGCCGGTGATCTTTAGGGCCACCGGCCACTTGGCCTGGTGAGATTTTTCGAGCACGGCATAGACCTCGGAGCGCTGGCTGCCGACCAGCGGCTTGCCGCCGTTGATGATCATCTGCGGGGTATAGACATCCATGTCGCCGCGCGCCTTGGCATAGTCATATTGGCGCTGCGAGAACTCAGGACTGCCAAGCGTGTCTTTCCAGCCGAGATAATCCCAGTAATCGACGTGATAGGATATTGCCAGAACGCCGGGCTTGGCGCGGAGTTCAGTCAGCAGCCGGTCGGCCGGCGGACAGGACGAACAGCCCTGGCTCGAGAACAGCTCCACCACGACATCGGGGACAGCCGCGGCGGCATCGGCCTTGGTGGCCACCAATGAGACCGCAAAGCCCGCTCCAAGAGCCAGGCAAGTTCGGCGCGACAGGGATTGCATGTTTTTCATGCACCCAATATGGACCAAACGGCCGCTGAGTACCACTCACGAGCGGTTTATCGCCATCACGAATGCGTTGGCGCCGATCACGCCAGCGTTTCAAGCCACTTTGGCGAGGTTGCGCAGCACGTATGGCATGATGCCGCCATTTCTATAGTAGTCGAGCTCATCCAGCGTATCGATCCGGCACATGACGGGCGCTTCCGCCTTGGTGCCATCGGCGCGGGTGATTTCCACGATCATGCTGGCGCGCGGCTTCAGGCCAGCGGCCAGGCCCTTGATGGTGACGGTTTCGTCGCCCTTCAGTTCCAGGGTCTGCCAGCTTGTCCCCTCCGTGAACTGCAGCGGAATGACGCCCATGCCGATGAGGTTGGAGCGGTGGATGCGCTCGAAGCTTTGCGCCACGACGGCGCGCACGCCCAACAGCCTGGTGCCCTTGGCCGCCCAGTCGCGCGACGAGCCGGTGCCATATTCCTTGCCGGCGAAAATCACCAGCGGCGTACCTTCGGCCTGATACTTCATCGCCGCATCGTAGATCGGCAGTTGCTCGCCACCGGGATAGTGCCTGGTAATCCCACCCTCGACGCCCGGCACCATCTGGTTCTTGATGCGGATATTGGCAAACGTGCCGCGCATCATCACCTCGTGATGGCCGCGCCTGGCGCCATAGGAGTTGAAGTCGAGCTTCTCGACGCCGCGGCTGTTCAGGTAAGCGCCGGCAGGCGACGCGGCCTTGATATCGCCGGCGGGCGAGATGTGGTCGGTGGTGATCGAGTCGAGGAAGAGGCCCAGAACCCTGGCGCCCTCGACATCCTTGACCGCTGACGGGGTCATCGACAGCCCGTCAAAGTAAGGCGGGTTGGCGACATAAGTTGATTTTTCGTCCCAGGCATAGTTCATGCCCTTGGTCACCTTGATCTTGCGCCACTGGGCATCGCCCTTGAACACGTCCTTGTAGCGCTTGGCGAAGGCCTTGCGCGTCACGTTCTTCGCCACGAACTCGCCGATCTCCCTCGACGTCGGCCAGATGTCCTTCAGGTAGACGGGCCTGCCGCGTCTGTCGTGGCCCAGGGGATCGGTGCTCAAGTTCACATTGAGCGAGCCGGCCAGCGCATAGGCGACGACCAGCGGCGGCGAAGCGAGATAGTTAGCGCGCACATCGGTGTTCACGCGGCCCTCGAAGTTGCGGATGCCGGAGAGCACGGCGGCGGCGACCAGGTCATTGTCCCTGATCGACTGCGAGATATTCTCCGGCAGCGGCCCGGAATTGCCGATGCAGGTGGTGCAGCCATAGCCCACCAGGTTGAAGCCGATCTTGTCCAGGTCCTTCTGCAGGCCGGACGACGCCAGATATTCGGTGACGACCTGTGAGCCCGGCGCCAGCGAGGTCTTGACCCAGGGCTTGGCGGTGAGGCCGCGCTTCGCGGCATTGCGGGCGAGCAGACCCGCCCCCATCATCACGGAAGGGTTGGACGTGTTGGTGCACGACGTGATGGCGGCGATCACCACGTCGCCATGGCCCAGATCGAAGTTGGCGTTTTCCACCTTGAAGCGCGATGACAGTTCGCCGGCCTTCTTGAATTCGTCCGCCATGTCCTTGGCGAAGCCCGCCGCGGCGCCAGTCAGTTCCACCCGGTCCTGCGGGCGCTTCGGGCCGGCCAGCGAGGCGACAACGGTTGCAAGATCGAGCGACAGCGTATCGGTGAACTCCGGATCATCGGACTTCGGCGTCCAGAACATGTCTTGCGCCTTGGCGTATTTCTCGACCAGCGCCACTTGGGGTGCAGGCCGCGCCGTGCCCTTCAAGTAAGCCACCGTCTCGGCATTGATCGGGAAGAAGCCGCAGGTCGCGCCATATTCCGGCGCCATGTTGGCGATCGTCGCCATGTCGGCCAGTGACAGATGCGCCAGGCCCGGGCCAAAGAACTCAACGAATTTGCCAACGACACCCTTCTTGCGCAGCATCTGGGTGACGGTGAGAACGAGATCGGTGGCGGTGGTGCCCTCCGGCAAGGCACCCGTCAGCTTGAAGCCGATGACTTCGGGGATCAGCATGGAAATCGGCTGGCCCAGCATGGCGGCCTCCGCCTCGATGCCGCCCACGCCCCAGCCGAGAACCGCCAGGCCGTTCACCATGGTGGTGTGCGAGTCGGTACCAACCAGCGTGTCGGGATAGGCATAAGTTACAGTCTTGCCCTTCACCTTGCCGGTGCGGGTCCATACGGTCTTCGCCAGATATTCGAGATTCACCTGATGGCAGATACCGGTGCCCGGCGGCACGACGCGGAAGTTGTCGAACGCCCCCTGCCCCCACTTGAGAAAGGTATAGCGTTCGCCATTGCGGTCGTATTCCAAGTTGACGTTCTGCTTGAAAGCCTTGGAATTGGCGAAGTGATCGACCATCACCGAATGGTCGATGACCAGATCGACGGGCGCCAGCGGATTGATCTTCTTCGGGTCGTGGCCCAGCGCCTTCATGGCATCGCGCATCGCCGCCAGGTCGACGACAGCGGGCACCCCGGTGAAATCCTGCATCAGCACGCGGGCCGGGCGGAAGGCGATTTCCGTTTCCGTCTTGCCACGATTCTTCACCCACGCGGCAATCCCAACGATATCGGCCTTGGTCACCGAGCGGCCATCCTCGTGGCGCAGCAGGTTCTCAAGCAGAACCTTGAGCGAATAGGGCAGCTTCGAAATGCCGGCGAGGCCATTCTTCTCGGCCGCCTTCAGGCTGAAATAGGTGTAGGTCTTGGACCCCACTTTGAGGGATTTCCTGGACTTGAAGCTGTCGAGCGACATCGGGGCCTCTTGAGAGTTGGGGGATTGCGGCTGGCTATAGGGCTATTTCGGCGGCAGCACCAGATCAACGAAGGACCAAAGCCATAATCCGGTTTTATGGCTTGTGACTGGATTTTGGGCAGCCCCCAGCCCGGGAATCGCAAATTTTCGCGAAATCGCAAACCGGATGGCAATCACTCCCTGATATCGCGTTCGATGGGATTGCATAGGTTCCCGCCCGATGGGAGCTGGAGGATAAGCATGCCAGGACGCCGTTTCGTTCAATACGCCATGATCGCAGGCCTCAGCTTAGCTTTGGCTTCCTGTGGATCGAATGAGGAGGAGTTGCAGAACTTCGCCAAGGCGAAAAAGCTCTCGAAGCCCGAGACCGCCGCCTTCATGGCCTGCGCCAATGGCCACCGCAAGAACAGACCAATCTTTGCCAGCAAGGACGGCAACATGGTGATGAAACACACCCCCATGGAAATCTGTGCCTGCCACGCCAGGATCATCACCACGGTGTTTAAAGAAGAAGATTTCAAGAGCTACGCCATGTTTGCCGAATACATGGCCAAGGAAGTGAGGAAAAATCCGCCGTTCATCAGCAGAAAAGTCCTGAAGTCGGACCTCAAGGCTCCGGATGCCACCAAACGTCTCGAGCGGTCGCTAAGCACTTGCATGAACACCTATCTGACGGCCAACAAGGAACTGGAAGAGCCACTGCTCGAACTGCTCCCGGTCAAGGAGACCGAGAAGAAGGACGAGAAGCCCAAGACCGCTTCGTGATCCGGCCTCAGACGCGCCGCTCCACCATCATCTTCTTGATCTCGGCAATCGCCTTGGCCGGGTTCAAGCCCTTGGGGCAGGCCTTGGCGCAGTTCATGATGGTGTGGCAACGGTACAGCCGGAACGGATCCTCGACATTATCGAGGCGCTCGCCAGTGGCCTCGTCGCGCGAGTCGATCATCCAGCGATAGGCCTGTAGCAGCACGGCCGGTCCCAGATAACGGTCGCCATTCCACCAGTATGATGGACATGACGTGGAGCAGCAGGCGCAAAGAATACATTCATAGAGGCCATCAAGCTTGCCGCGATCCTCGGGCGATTGTTTCCACTCGGTCTGCGGTTCCGGCGTCGTGGTCTTGAGCCAGGGCTCGATCGAGCGGTGCTGGGCGTAGAAGCGGGTGAGATCGGGCACCAGATCCTTGACAACCTCCAAATGTGGCAGCGGATAGATGCGGACATCGCCCTTCACGTCATCGCAGGCCTTGAGGCAGGCCAGCGTGTTGGTGCCATCGATGTTCATGGCGCACGAGCCGCAGATGCCTTCCCGGCACGAGCGCCGGAAGGTCAGCGTCGGGTCCTGCTCGTTCTTGATCTTGATCAGCGCATCGAGCACCATCGGCCCGCACTTCTCCATGTCGAGCGTATAGGTATCGACCTGCGGATTCTTGCCGTCATCGGGGTTCCAGCGATAGACCTTGAAGTCACGTAAGCTCTTGCCCGCAGGCTTCGGCCACTGCTTGCCCGGATTGATCTTGGAGTTTTTGGGTAGTGCAAATTCGGCCATGGCTATCTCTTCACTTAAATATCGTCTTCCACGAGTGGAAGTCGATGAATGCGCGCATTCGCAAAGTCTATTGTCAACAGGACAACGGAATCCAGCGCTTCATGGTATTTCTGAAGGGCAATGGACAGGGGGTTCATGAGAAGTTCTGGTCTGTGCCTGCCTGGTCTAAGTTGCACAACGCTTGGCTTTGTGTCACCGGAAGCAGCAAGAATTGCGCTGAAATCC
>JANPCS010000018.1:0-3568 GCA_031431065.1 Hyphomicrobiales bacterium
CGCCGCCAGCGCCACGGCGGGCGCCGACACCGCATAATCCGGCCGATGATGCTCGCCCAGTCCAAAGATATCGAGCCCCACCTGGTCGGCGAGCTCAATCTCCTCCACCACCCGCCTCAAGCGCTCGCCAAACGATCCGCCAGGCGCCACATCCGCAAACGTATAAATCCCGATTTCCAAGGCGCCCCCGCTTCCTGCGCCTCTATATGTATGTGAGATGATTACACTTCAAGAACTATCGGAACTTGCCGGCAGACGCCCACCTGCCTGATAGAAACTTCTGACTCCGTATTGTGACAAGTATTCCACATTCCGCTGGTATTTCTATTGACCGCGCTGAGCATAGGACGTAGCGTCACGTTACGAACAAGTGCTCAGAGGACTCTTCATGATGGTGCCTCGCCACGGTTTCGCTTCGATATGTGTGCTGATCTGGTCGCCCGCCGCACTTGCCGCGCTGGCCTTTTCGGATAGTCCTGCCGGCACGTCAGAAGCCCTGCCTTTTCTTACCGCACAGACCGACAACGCACCGGATGACAAGCCATCGGAATCCGAGACAAATCAAGAGAAGCCCCCAGAGCCGCCTGTAAAGGCTGTTTGCTATAGGGAAGTGAATCAAGCCAATTGCGACTGCATGATGTATGAAAAGACTGGCAGCAGCCAGTGGCGGCCGGTCGATTGCGTTGCCGATAGCGATTGCGAGTCGCCTGATCATCAGTGCGAGTGTGGCATAGCGGGGTTTTCATGGCTGGACAGGATACCCCTCTGCAACAGATCGAGGCACCGGCCGAACCGCCAAAACAGCCATTGGGGTCTCGCGCTGCGGCTGGCCTTGCTGCATTGGCGAATAGCTGGAAATCCCCGGCAAGGCTCGTCATGCTTGGGATTGCCGTACTTGTTCTGTGGCAGTTTTTCGGTTTTTCGTTTCTCGGATTCTATCGTTGGTACGATCCGCCGAGGGGGCAGATTTTCGTCGATAGCCCAGAGGTTTACACCCGCGAACGCCTGATCAACGAACGCTCGTCGGAAGAAGCGTGGCTAAACGACAAACTCATCCAGGCCGATAGCAAGGAATCCCTTACTGGGATAATGAATCTGATTGAACGTGAGTTGAATATCGGCGAACGCCAGAATCCGCCTCCATCACCCCCACCCGCGGAAACCTCGCCACCCCAGAGCACGTCCGCAAGACAGCAGGGCGCCGCAGACACCGCATCATCCCAGTATCTTTCCTTCGACCAAATCGTCAGAATCGAGAGCGCCAATCGCGATCTCATTATGCAGAAAATCATAGAAAATCGCCTCGACGACCGGCACGATCTGGACGGCAACTCGCTATATATCCTGAAGTTCGATACCACGGTCGTCGCCAACGATTACAGCAAGCGGCGCGCCATCGTGCGCATCGGACTTTACCCGCCAATTGCAATTGCTCCCGCAGCGAATGGCGAGTCCGAGCAAGTCAGGCTTTACAGCCGCAATCTGTTCTTACCCTCGCTCGATGCCCTGATGTCGGAAAACAACACGCTTAGCTTCATGCGGGCATCCTTCGAGCGTTTTCTGCGGGATTCGACGAACCGGCTGAATACCGCCATTTCCAAGACAATCTCTAAGGAGCAGCTTGGCAAGGACAATCTCCAGGCAATCAAGGAAATCGCGGCACACGAATTTGGAGTGGACGTCAATGAAGTCTCCATCAAGGTTCAGAAGTCACGTGAACGGGGAGCCCCAGCTGGAGCTTGGGAACGCTATTTGCTGAACATCGGGGTGCTTGATAACTTCATTTCCTTTATCGTCGGCCAGCCCACCCAGGGACTGTTCCAACCTTGGAAATTCGCGGCCCAGGAACAAAAAATAAACTTCGAAATCCTGGAGCATCAATGCCAACGGACCGATGAAGCTATCGCGGCGCGCGACAACCTGAAAAGCCACACCGATCTTGAACTCATGAACGGTCCGCTAAGCGCCTATTTCGGCGCCGGTACCGAAGCGGCGGACAGGAAGGTGCATCTCTATTCCGGATTCGATGGATACTTGCTGCAGGATCAGGCAATCCACCGGGACTTTGAAAGACTCCTCGCCCTGACGATCGGCTCCAGTGCGCAGCCTGGAGCGTATCTCCGGTCTGACCTGCTGACCCTCCGATTCTACGAGCAACCGTTGACAACCGAAATCGATGGTACCCAGTTCCAGTCGGCATCGCGAACTGTGTGCCGGTCGGTCAACGGCGCATTGCGCACCGGGTTGATGAATTTCGTGCAGCGCGTCAGCCGCTTTAACCAGTACACCTATTCGGTGCTGCCAAAGCAGAGTCCGGTCGCCATCATCGACGACGTCATCGAAACGATATCCTCGCGGGTTTCCGGCAATTCAGCATCCTTCAATCTTGGCTTCTTGAGCCGCATGAAGTCGAAAGGCGCGCGGCTGCAGTCGCGCGTGACATCGTTTGGCGACATGTCCGCCACGCTGGATGAAGACGGTGGCGATCTCAAGGTCGGCTGGATCATCGATCCGCTCGCCGGAAGGACGTCACATCCGGAAGATCGCATGATTTCGACCGTCGATTCCGTCATGGCAATTGTCTCCGTTCCCTCTTGGTGGCCGTCAATCGACGTAAGGATCGAGCGCGGTTGGCTGGAGCCTGACGGCCGGGAAACGCCGATCGCCAGGGACGACTCGGAAACCGCCGCAAAGGAGAACTCGCGGAACCAAAATACGCAGACCATCAATCTGCCCAGTTCCCAGCACACATTGGAGAGTACACTGATCAATAATTACTGGCGCCGTCCCAGCATCGAAACCGTATCGTGCGAAATTCGCAAGGTTGCGAAGCCGGACCAAAAGGAAGCAATCGACAACGTGCCGACCTGCATCGTGAGTGGCACGCGGCTCTGGCGCAATCCCATCGTCCTACTGGGCGCCGTGCGCCACAAGTCGCTCAATGTCATGCCGAACATGAACGGCTTGCTGGTGGAATTTCCATCTGATGCCAATCCGTGCGGGTCGACGCTGTCGGTGTGGACGAGCGAGGGAACTGCGGAGAAATCAACCAGTCCGGCTGGAACAGGATGCCAGGCGGCGCCGGCCCCCAACGCCAACGCTTCTAACGGAGGACACTGATATGTTCATGAGCAATGCGCGTGGGATGCGGATGCTGGCCTGCCTCATGCCGGTGGCGGCCGCTGCAGTCCTGCTCCACGCCGAAAACAATTCCGTGCTTCCGCATTCGATTGCTCCTCACCTCGGGGCGCAGCGCCAGGTTCAGGTGTGGGGAAATCTGTGCCAGACGCCCTTCGGGGTGTGCACACTCGTCAATCCAAATGGCGAACCATATACCGCTCCGGTCGGAACTCCGTGCTTTTGCGGCTCCGACGCTGGAACGGTAATACAATAGTCAACCGTCCCGCCGCATATCCGGCGGCAACGCCTCGTCCTTCAGCGCCGCAATCGCCGCGTCCAAACCCATCGGCGTCTGGTTCTGGCTGCCGAGCCTGCGGATGTTGACGGCCCGCTCGTCCATCTCGCGTTTGCCCACCACCAAAATCACCGGCACCTTCTGCACCGAGTG
>JANPCS010000019.1:0-2812 GCA_031431065.1 Hyphomicrobiales bacterium
CTTTGCGGCGGCTTCGGCCCGCCTGGCCCGGATATCCTCGAGCCGCGCCAGATCGCCCGCCAGAACCGGATCGGCGCCGGGCAGGAGATCGACGATGGACCGGGCCAGTGCGCCGCCCATGTCCTCTTCGCGCAGGCGGAACAGCACCCAGTTACCTTCCTTGTGGCGGCTGATGAGGCCCGCTTCGGCCATGAGCTTCAGATGGCGGCTGACGCGCGGCTGGCTTTGCCCCAGGATCTGCGTCAATTCGCTGACATTGGCTTCGCCATGCGAGAGAATGAACAGGATCCGCACCCGAGTAGCTTCCGCCGCAGCGCGCAGGCCAGATAGCAGTTCATCCATGTTGCCAATACCTCCATAATCATATAAACATATCTTTATGTGATTTTCAATGGTGATACTGTCTCATGCCCAAACTTGTGGCGCTTAAACCATCCGGCGCGGAACATGGCCTTGTTTGCTTCAAAATTTTTTGGCTTTGTGGCAGAATGCTGTTCGAAGGGCCCATTTTTGACGGCCAGGAGGTAGGATGACCAAGAGGCTTCAAGACCTGCTGACGCGGCGCCAGCTGGCGGGCCTGATGGTTGCGGCGGCCATTGCTGGAGTAACACCGGCGCAGGCCGCGGCGGCGCCCGAGGATTACGTCAACGCCATTGCCGAAGAGGTGATGAACCTTGCCAACAACGGCAAGAAAGGCCCGGAGCTGCGCGCCAAGTTTGCCGCCCTGATGAACCGTTACATCAATCTCAAGGGCATCGCTGATTATGCGCTGGGGCCGTATTCGAAGAAGATTCCA
Organism: Hyphomicrobiales bacterium; assembly: GCA_031431065.1. Lineage (GTDB taxonomy): Bacteria > Pseudomonadota > Alphaproteobacteria > Rhizobiales > Aestuariivirgaceae > Aestuariivirga. The sequence goes on from JANPCS010000019.1 coordinate 797, forward strand.
CCCGACCGCAAGACCGAGTTCTACAATCTGGTCGGCAACTATGCCGCCGCCCTGTTTGTCTTTTATCTCGAGGACTTCCGCGGCACCGAGCTGGAGATAAAATCGACCACGAAGCAAGGCAAGTTCACCGTTATCATGAGCGCCATCAAGCTGAAAGGCGGCGGACGCGAACAGGTGCGCTGGCGGCTCGTGCCGGCCGGCGGCGGCTTCCGCATCAGTGACGTCAACCTCAAGGGCGTGTGGATGACCATCTCGATGAAGGACCGTTTCAACAAGGTGCTGACCAAGTCGAAGGGTGATTTCGATCCGCTGTTTGATGAGCTGCGCGAGGCGGAAACCTGGTAGGGCGCTTCAGCCTTCGGGTTGACGGGCCGCAAAGCCGTCGCCTAAAGGTCTCAGGCGTTCGGAACTGGAAGGCGAATCATGGCGGACAGCGGCAACGGCGAGACCGGCAGCCTCTCGCGGCGCAGCGTGGCTCTGGGACTTGCGCTGAGCCTGTTTGCGCCCGGTATTGCCCAGGCTGAGCATCCGTCCATGGCCGTCATGCGCAAGGTGGCGAAGGACATGCTCAACGCGCACCGGCAGGGAACGGTGGCGAGTTTCAGGCGCGCCATCCAGCGTCATGCCGATGTGCTTGGCATCGGCGACTATTCGCTCGGCCAATACCGGCCCAAGCTTTCCGGCGCCCAGAAGGACCGATATTATTCCGGCGTTGCAACTTTCATGGCGCGCTATTTCGCCGACCAGTCGCGCGAATACCCGATCGCCAAGTACGAGTTGGGCGAGGCCACGGTGGCGGAAGGCAAGAACGTCCGGGTGTCGAGCAAGGTCTATCTGTTGTCCGGCCAGACCTATAACGTCGTCTGGAGTCTTGGCTGGCTCGGCGGACGCTACCGGGTCACCGATGTCAAGGTGCTGGGATTTTCTCTTACTTACCTGCAGCGCGGCATCTTCACGTCATACCTCTCGAAGCGCGGTGGTGACGTTAGCCAACTGGTAAAGGCGCTCAACAGGTAAGATGCTTAGCAAGCTTCGGCTGCCGCGGCTTTGCCCTTTGTCTATCAAACGTTTTATTAACCTTGAGCGACCTAACCTCCAGGCCGTCTCTCCGGTGAGTTCAGTCGAGTGGTTTGATGGTTATCCTGCGCAACGTGCTTGCCTCTGCCATCGCCGTTGCGGTTCTGGCGGGTTGTGGGTCGTCCGAAAAGACCTACTTCGAGACCGAAGGCCTGCGCTCGCCCGAAGGCTCGTGCAATGTAAAGCCATCGCGGATCGGCCAGGCGTCGAAGGTCAGCGACATCCGTGAAGGCAATGGCTGCGAGGTGCGCAACGCCTGGTCGGTCGAATCGATCGGCACGGTCTCTTTCAGCCAACCGGCGACGCTCAATTGCGGCATGGCGGAGCCGTTGCGGGTGTGGCTCGAGAATACCGTGCAGCCGGCGGCGGACCGGCAATTCGGCGAGCCCGTGGTTGGTGTCGATATCGCCGCGTCCTATTCCTGCCGGCCGCGCAACAATGTGCGTGGCGCCAAGATGAGCGAGCATGGCTTTGGCAATGCCATCGATATCTCGGCCTTCACGCTTGAGAGCGGGCGCAAGGTGTCGGTCGAGGAGGGTTGGCGGGGGGCTTCCGCCGAGCGTGGTTTTCTCCGTACCGTCCATGGCAATGCCTGCGGCGAATTTCACACGGTGCTCGGGCCCAATGCCGACCGGGCGCACCGCAATCACCTTCACCTAGACCTGCAGAATCGCCGCAGCGGCAGCACTTATTGCCGCTAGTTCAATCGCTTAGTGCCAGGTTCTCAGAAAGAGATTCAAATCGGCCGCGGTGGTTGCTGTTGCTTTTCGCCGATTGCGGAGGCATATGAGGCGGCATGGAACAGGAAATCATCAAGCCCGATAATTCGCCCAGGCCCGGTTCTCAGGCATTTAGCCCGCTCGGGTGTTTGGTGGCGGCCTCGGGCGCCACCCTCATGATCTTTTGCTTCACCGGTGCCGCCAGGGTGGCAACCGTCTG
>JANPCS010000020.1:0-5024 GCA_031431065.1 Hyphomicrobiales bacterium
CCAGAACTGGCAGCACTCGGCGCGCAAGTGGGCGAGCATGCCTTCCCCATCCTGCTGATCCTCGGCCTTGCGACGCGCTTTTCGGCGCTGGCACTGCTTGTCATGACTCTGGTCATACAGATCTTCGTCTATCCCAATGACTATGTTGTCCATGGCACGTGGGCAGCGATCTTGTTGATGCTGATCAAGTATGGACCCGGGCAGATTTCCGCCGACAATTTCATCTCGCGGCGCTGAATCTACCGATTATCGGCCGTCTGCATATCATGGCAGTGGCGTCTCCCCGGCCACTCGCTGAACCACTCGGCTTGATCCGTCTCAGGCGACGGCGCGTTGGCACTCCGGCGGAAGCGCCACGATTTCGATCCAGTAGCGGCCGACGGTCTTCACGATCTCGACCAGACTGTCGAATGTCACCGGCTTGCAGATGAAGGAATTCACACCGAGATTGTAGGTGCGGACAATGTCTTCCTCAGCCTTGGACGTGGTAAGGATGACGATCGGGATGCGTTGCAGGATCGGCGACGCCTTGATTTCCTTGAGGGCTGTTCGGCCATCCTTGCGCGGCATGTTGAGATCGAGCAGGATGAAACCGGGATAGGGTTGGTCGATGAGGTTGGCGTATTCGCTTTCGCGCTGCAGATAATTCATCAACTGGACACCGTCCTCGACGAAATCCACGGGGTTTCCAAGGCGGGATTCCTCGAAGGCATCCTTGATCATCATGCGGTCATCGGCATCGTCTTCGGCGACGAGGATACGGATCGGAAGCGAGCTGCGGCTCATGCTGCGAATTCCTTGTTGGATTGGGAAAGTGGCAAGGTGATGATGAAGGCGGAACCTTCGCCTTCAACGCCTACCGCATCGATCAGGCCCTGATGCCGTTCAACGATTTTCCGGCACGTCGCAAGGCCAATGCCGGTGCCTTCGTATTCGTTGCGGCTATGCAGGCGCTGGAAGATCACAAAAATCTGGTCTTTGAATTGTTGGTCGAAACCAATGCCGTTGTCGGCGACCTTGATGGTTACCGCACGTCCCGGCATCGCCAGATCATGGGACATGACGAATTCGGCGGCGATCCTGACGACCGGATCGATGTCTTTCTTGCGGAACTTGATGGCGTTGCCGATCAGGTTCTGGAACAGCTGGCGCATCTGCATCGGGTCGGCTTCGATCTTCGGAAGTTCGCCGACCTCGATCGTGGCACCGGTCTCCTCGATGCGGATTTGCAAGTCGGAGAGTACGCCGCTCAGCACATCGTTCAGGGCCACGCTTTGCATCGGCGCCGCAGCGGTGGTCACTCTCGAATAGGACAGCAGATCGTTGATCAGCTGGCGCATGCGGTTCGCCGCGCTTTGCATCCTGCCGACGAACATCTGGCCTTCCTCGGGGAGGACGGAGATGTATTTTTTCACCAGGCGGTCACCGAAGGCTTCGATCTTGCGCAGCGGCTCCTGCAGATCGTGCGAGGCTACATAAGCAAAGTCGACCAGCTCGCGATTCGAGCGCTCGAGCTTCTTGGTATACTCGACCATCATCTCGGTGGTGGTTTCGAGGTCGGTAATGTCCTGATAGGTGGCGATGGTGCCGCCGTCCGGCATCGGCTCGCTCATGACCGCGATGACCCGGCCGTCCTTGAGGCGCTGCTTGATGACGGTGCGAATGCGCAGGCGCGCCGGGTCGTTGCGTTCGGCCAGCGCGCGTTCGGCTTCCTCGGCGGTGTAGTTGCCGAGACTCACCGAATATTCCATCAGCCCGCGCAGCGTGATTCCGGGCTTCACGACGTCGGCGGCAAATCCGTAAATTTCGAGATAGCGGCGATTGACGACAATCAGACGCTGGTCCTTGTCGAACATGCAAAGACCCTGAACCATGTTGGAGAGGGCCGTGTCGAACTGCAGGTTCTTGGCATGAAGCTGCTGGGAAATGCGCAGCATCTCCATTTCGCGCCGCTTCATTTCGGTAATGTCGGAACGCGTGCCGACGACACCGCCGTCCTGGGTGCGCTTCTCGGTGATCAGAAGCCAGCGGCCGTCCGCCAATTGGACTTCCAGCGGTTCACCAGGGTTGCGGTGACGATGCAGCCGCCAGGCGATATAGTCCTCCGGATCCATGCCATTGAGGACGAGGGCCCCACGCGCCACGGAGTTGCGCAGGATCTCTTCCTTGGGCACGCCGGGAACGATGATGTCCGATACCAGCGGGCTGTAGTCGACGTACTTCCGATTGTAGAGGATCAGCCGGTCATCGGCATCGTAGAGTGCGAAGCCATCGGCCATCACGTCGAGCGCGTGCATGAGACGCGAGCGCGATTTCTCGGCAATCATTTCAAATTGAGCGTTGAGGTCGAGTTCGGTCGACTGACCCTCAACCTGGCGCACGGTCTCCACAACCGAGCCATTGGTCAGGCGGCGGCGGCGGACCTCGACGAGCTGGGCGCTAGGCGAAGCATAGCGGAATGTATAGGAAGCGCCGGGCGTCAGGCTTCCGACGATGCGGTCTATCCGCGGCCGGATGTCCTCTTCCGGCACATTTTGACGGCGGAAGGTGGTTTCCATCAGTTCCAGCAGCGTTCGGCCGGTGGCCGCCTCTGTCGTCAAATAACCGCACAGAGTCCGGTAGAGCGGGTTGCATGCGAGGAGCACCAAATTGGCGTCGAACAAAGCCAGACCCACGTCGGCGCCGGCAAAAATGTTGTCCAGCTCGCTGCCTAAGCCGCCAGCGTTCAGCGCATCCCGCTCGCTGGCGCTTGAGCCGTTCAAATAAGAGACTGTGCGCACCTGTTCCAATCGTCATCCCCGTCGATCACGCCGCACAATGCGACTCAACCCGTGAAAGAACCGTGAAAGTTTGTTCATCCCGGGTTTTCTACGTTGTTAACAATTAACGGATACATGTTTGCTGAATCCGGCATCCGGGCGCCAGGGCGTTGGCCTTCGTGCCGCGGTGCAGTATAAATTGTCTTGGGTGAGGCGTGATGCGGCGTATCGATAACAGGTTGTTGGCGGGCTGGCTGCTCGCAGCAACCATTGTGGCTGGCTATTCGGTACCCGTTCTATCAAAACTCTTCGCGCCCTTTGCTCTGCCGGCGTTGTTTATCATGATCGTCGCTTCGCTCATTCCGATGGCGCGGCTCAAGCTCGAGGAGGTGATCAGCCTTGAAGGCGACATCCTGCGCATCGTTTTCTGGCAACTGTTTGTGTTGCCGACCATCATTCTGGCGGCGTCCCATCTTCTGAAACTCGATCCGGGCGTTGTGACGCTCATGGCGGTTACCGCCTGCGCCGGATCGCTCTTCGCTTCGCCCGCGCTGGCGGACTTGCTGGGGCTTAACCAACGCAAAGCGTTGCAATGCATGGTGCTGTCGACTTTCATCATGCCATTTTCCTATTTTACGTTCCTCACGCTCATCCTTCATTCCGAAGTTGAGATCGTCGTCGCGGATTTTGTTGGCCGGACCGGAGTCTTCCTGATGCTTCCGGCGGCACTTTTCCTATTCTATAGCGCTTATGCCGAGGAGATGCCGGAAAAGGTGGTGCGTAAGGCCGAATACTCGGCACGATGGGTGACGATCGTTGCCTTAATGGTGTTCGGCCTCGGCATCGTTGGGCCGGCCAGCCAAATGTTAACGCTTGAGCCGGTCCGCTTCCTGACCTTCCTGGCAATCGTAACGGCACTTGGTGCAGGAATGGCTTTTCTTACAACCATCGTCATGTACCGGCAGGGTGTGAACAATGCTCTTACTGCCAGCATCGTGTCGGGTTTCCGCAACGTGGGGCTGGGATTCGTGCTTATACAAGGTTCGGCGACGCCTGATACCGCAGCTTATGTCGGAATCTCGCAAATTCCGATATTTCTTGCGCCGCTCATCATGCGCTTGTTTATCGTAAACGACGAAGAGACCGCAGCCCGACCGGGCGGTCAGACAACCCAGCAGCAGACGCTCATCCCGGTCTGAGACAGTCTTTCAAGCGCTTCAAACAATTCATTCATTATAGAAATTCGAAGTTTGCGCGCGGCACCCGAGGGCGGCGCCAAGTTTACCGGCTGTGCAGCATTGCCCAATAGGATCGCAGCGTCAAGGACGGAGGGCAAGTGTGACCGATACGTACGTGCAGATCGACTGGAGTGCAAGCCGAACCGCCGATGCGGTTGCCGCTGCAAGGCGCGCGCTGGCGGCGCAGGGAATGCCCGCGCATTCGGCATTGGCGCCTCCAGCCGCCGCGGCTGCCGCGCCAGTTGCAGTTCAGCGGAGTTCCGCACGGATCAGGTCCTTTGGCTCAACCCGGAGCGTTGCTGGAAAGCCGGCGCTCTACGCGCTCATCAGCGTTCTGATAATTGTCTTGGGCATCGCGGGCGTGTGGAAAGAAAATGTGGCTTTTGCGCCTGAAATGTATGCCCGGAACGGCATGGAACCGGCGGCGAAGGCTCATGCCGCCGGCAAGAATTACGCAGTCTTTGATCTCAACCTCAACATCCGGCGCTGGAAGGAAGAACTTGTCTCGCGGCTTACCAGCACGCCGGACGTTGTCGTTCTGGGTGCCAGCCACTGGCAGGAGGCACATGCCGGCCTGGTGCGATCGGAGCGCATGTTCAACGGCCATGTTCACCGCGACTATTGGGAAGATCTGCTTGGTGTTGTCGAGGTCTATGTCCGCAACAACCGCTTGCCCAAGCGCATGATCATCGCCATTCGCGACAAACAATTCACGCCGCTCGACATGCGCAAGGACTTCCTTTGGGAACCGGGCATTGCAAACTACCGCGCGATGGCCGACCGCCTCGGCCTGCCGAAAGAAGCCGCCTGGAAAACCTTTCCATACCAAAGGATGAGGGAGCGTCTGTCTCTGTCGATGCTGTTCAACAATTTAACCCGCTGGTACAACGCCAAGCAGCGGCCTCGGGAAACAGCCGAACTGCATTTCGACCACCTCGACACGCTTCTCCCCGATGGATCGATCCTGTGGTCGGCCGATCACATGGCCATCTTCACCCCCGAGCGCGCCAGGCGCGATGCCCTCAGC
>JANPCS010000021.1:0-1612 GCA_031431065.1 Hyphomicrobiales bacterium
TATCTCGGCCAATGGGGCGAGGTCTGGCGGGCCGTCACCAATCTTCGCAACCTGTCGATCCTGGCGCTGACCTCGGGTCTCGTGGTGTTCAACTGGGGTTTCTATGTCTGGTCGATCCAGGAAGGCCGGACGCTGGAATCAAGCCTTGGTTATTTCATCAACCCTTTGTTGAACGTGGTGATGGGCTATGTGTTCCTTGGCGAGCGCTTCACCACGCCGCAAAAAATTGCCCTCGGTTTCGCTGCCATCGCGGTGCTGATCCAGACGGTGGCGCTTGGCCATTTCCCGTGGCTCGGACTGATGCTGGCGGTGACCTTCTGTCTCTACGGCTTCCTGCGCAAGACGATTGACGTTGGGCCGACACAGGGCTTCTTCATCGAAGTGGCGATCGTGGCGCTGCCGCTTGTCGCTGCGCAAGCCTGGCTGATATCGAAGGGCGAAGCGCATTTCGGCGGCACGCTTTTTGACTCATCGATGCTGATCGGTTGCGGCGTGATGACGGCGGCCTCGTTGATGCTGTTTGCCTCCTCGATCCGCCGCATCCGCTATTCAACGGCAGGACTGCTGCAGTATATCTCGCCATCGCTGGTGTTTCTGACCGCCGTGTTCATCTTCGGCGAGCCGCTCGACACGCTGAAACTCGTGTCATTCGTCATCATCTGGGTGGGCCTCGGCATCTTCTCGGTCGCCGCCATCCGCGACGAGCGCAACCGCCGCCAGGATGTGGTGCCGGTCTGACCGGACCTTACATCCTGGTGATGAACGGCTGCTCCGGCACACGCTCGGGCGTAGCCTTCAGGCGGTATTCGAAGGCGGGCACCACTTCTTCGGCGGTCTTCACCACGTCGAGCTTGAATTCGAGTTCGGCGCGGATGAATTTCTCCGCCCGCATGTGGTCGAGAAGCGTGACCAGCGGATCCCAGTAGCCTTCGGTGTTGCAGAGGATGATCGGTTTCCGGTGTTGGCCGAGCTGCGCCCAGGTGGAGATTTCGGACAGTTCCTCCAGCGTGCCAAGGCCGCCCGGCAGGGCGACGAAACCGCTGGCCCTGGCGAACATCGTCATCTTGCGCTCATGCATATCTGTGGTCACGATGAGTTCGTTGACCTCGGTCAGCATGCGCTCCCGGCTGGCCAGGAATTCCGGAATGATACCAGTGACATGGCCGCCACTCTCAAGAACCGCCCGAGCCACCTCGCCCATCAGCCCGAGCGAGCCGCCGCCATAGACAAGGCCGATTTCGGCTGCCGCCATGGCCTTTCCTAGCACCCGCGCCGCACCCATATAGGCAGGGTTCCGGCCGGTGCCGGAACCGCAGTAAACGCACAGTTTGCGTGGTGGACTCATGCTTAAAACTCCAAGAACCCTGCCAAAGCGGCGAAAAAACACGGATTTTGATCCCGGAATCCGTCGCGAATCTTTGCAGAATTGTGCCGGGGGCCTTAATAAGGTCCACAGGCACTCATAGCGAGTGTCCATTCGCCACAGGCGGAACTGAATTTGGGAACGGCAAGACAATGAACACTCGCTATGAGTGCCTGTGGACCTTATTAAGGCCCCCGGCACAATTCTGCAAAGATTCGCGACGGATTCCGGGATCAAAATCCGGGTTTT
>JANPCS010000022.1:0-2932 GCA_031431065.1 Hyphomicrobiales bacterium
AAAGCTGACTGAGGAAGTCGCGGCATGGCAGGAAAAACGCAACAAACATCACGCCAAAGCCGATTGGCAATTCACAACTGCCGACGCCCGCGTTAAACTCAAAAGACTGTACCCGCAGTTTCTATGACTCGCGGCACTAGGGGCAATCGCTTGAAGTTGGCGGTCAGACAGAGTGCAAAACGCAATCCCCGGATTTATTTGCGCCTATCGGTTTGATGCGGCGGGGCTGGCCACTCCGCTGGCCGAGACCGATGCCGCCGAGATCCAGGATCGCCGTACCGGCTGGATCTGGTTGCACCTGAATTTCGCCGACCGGCGCTGCGAACATTGGATGGTCGAAATTCTAGATCTGACGCGGGCTCAGGCAGGCGCCGTCTGCGAGCATGCCATTCGCCAGTTGATCATCAGCCAGGACAAGCGCTTCCTCGGCCACATCAACGATTTCCGGCGCGAGTTCGACATGGATTCGACCGAGCATGCGTGGACGCATTTCGTCCTCGGCGAGGATTTCATCGTCACAGGCCGCGTCAAGGCGGTGCAATCGGCCGACCTGTTGCGCAAGGAACTGGCGCGTGGCCAACGGTTCACCTCGCCCGGCGCGCTGTTCACCCGCATGCTCACCAACTATCCCGATACGCTCGATGCCGTACTGCACCGCCTGTTGGACGAACTAGAGATCATCGAGGATCACATCCTCGACGACCATCATCGTGGCGAACGCAAACGCTTGATGTTGGTGCGGCGCGAGGCGGCTCAGCTTCACCGTCACACCCGCGCCCAGCGCCGCGCCCTGGTGCACGCCGAGCGCACGCTGCCGGACCTGCCCGAAGGGTTCGCGCCGGTGATTTCGCGCCTTGGCAATCTCGATCAGGATTTCGAAGGCTATGAACGGCGCGCCCGGTTCTTTCACGATGAAATCGACGCCAAACTAGCGGCTGAAACCAATCGCCAGCTCTACACACTTTCGGCATTGACCGCCGCGTTCCTGCCGCCTGCTTTGGTGGCTGGACTCTTCGGCATGAACTTCCCCGTCTTGCCGTGGGGCAGCTCAGCCTTCGGCTTCTGGATCGCGCTGGGGCTCTGCCTGCTGTCGTCAGCCATGGTGTGGCTCTATCTCTGGTCTCGCAATCGCGGCTGACATCAGCGCGAGGTACCGGCCTTCGGACGGCGTGGCAGGATCAGCCGCAGTGCATGCAGTTCTCGAATTGGCGTCACTCGATGCTGCAATCATCGTGGGTTTCGGCATCGAGCCGGAACAGCGCATCGTCACTGCCGAGCTTTGTGTCGAGCATGGTGGGTGCCGTTCCGGGCTCGCTGTATTCGCCCGCCACCAGTAAGGCGCTGACGCCGTCGCGCCGCCGCAAGCGGAAACCACCATCGCATGAGAATTCATACTGAACGGCCCGGCATTGCACGTTGCGCGTTTTCACGTCGCCATTGCGCAGCCGGAACGACAAGTTCACATCAAGCAGTGTCGACGGGTACTCCTCGAGATTTGGCCGGCCGGTCCTGGCTTGGCCGTTGATCACCACCGCGATAGTAGTGATCTTCTGTTTCGGATGTTTGGCCAGGTGAGCCTTGTCATAACTGCGAATGAGGCAGCGCCAGCCCAGCGCGGCGATACGTTCGCGCAGCGGCACCGGGTCCTTGGCGAACGCCGGGCGACCCGCGCGATCCTGCTCGTCGCACACGGAGGCCGGCTGTGCGTCTAGTTTCACTGTGCCGCCCGCCTCCGCCGCCGTCATCCAGCGGTCGAGGCCCTCGTCGTCAGGCTCACCGCAGCTCTGGTTCAGCGACAGTCCGCCACTGTCGCTATCGAAACGCGCCGTGATGCCGGTCGCATGCGGTTCAACCTTGAAGGAGCCGCCATCGCAATCAACCCCGCAGGATACCTGTTTGCTGGCCTCGCCCGAGACCCAGCAGGACAGTGACTGGCTATAGAGGAACGGCTTGTCGCTGAAGCGCGCCAATACATCGGTCCAATTGCCGCTTCCAGGCTTGCTGAAGTAATCGAGCGCCCGCTCGCGGGATAGCTCAATCTCTTCCAGCGCCGGATTGGGATCGTAAAGCCGGTAGAGATAGAAATCCGTCAGCTTCTGCTTGGGTTTGATATCCGCCGGCGTCATGCGCGCGGCGTAGCAGTAATCCGCCGAGGACGGAAAAATCGCCTGGACTTCCGGTGGAACAACAGGTCCATCCTGAGCCAGAACCGGCGCGGCGACTGCAATTGCAAGAACGGCAATTGGAAAGAAACGCATGGCGCAATCGTCCTCGCTGCAAGGCCCTGGAAACCAGCATGGCCCGCCAATGGCGGGCCAATCAAGCGTGAAGTTCATCGCGGGCGGTCAGGCGGCGGTTGGAGGTGGCCCGGTTGGCGGGTTTGCAGTCCATCTCGGACCATGTGGCGCAGATACCCCGGTTGCGAAACGGCCGGAGACGGCAACGCCAAGCCGCTCCGGAACGGAAATGAATCTTGTATCTGGTGAAGTGGGCAGGCCACCGGTAACGCATGGAATGCAGAAATTGCAGCTCTTTGCCGGGTGTTTCGTGCCCTTGTTATCCCGGTTCATCGGGCAATTGGCAGCGCTAACATCCGCAGCTTGCCCGGCCACCGAACGGACTGCCGTGTTCACCATCCCGGGCGTGACCAGTGTCAGGACGAGTAACGCGGCCAGCAATGGCGGGAAAAGCATTCTTCTCAACCCGCGCCCCACCGACTTCTTCAGGACCCTGCGCATGGAAGTGAGTATGCATGAATTGGCCATTCACGCAACTGGCCCCAAACCGCAAACAGGGGAATCGGGTGAAGGAACTCATGCTGCGACAAGGCTGGCGAGATATTCGTCGTCCCAGCCTGCGGTTTTGCGGCGCAAGCGAATGGAATCCTTTCCCGGAGCCTTGCGGGTGAGATTGTAGGCGATGTGCCTGCATG
>JANPCS010000023.1:0-2341 GCA_031431065.1 Hyphomicrobiales bacterium
TGGTTGCCGCTTTCCGCCGCATCGATGAGCTGCACATTGATCCGCAATTTCTGTCCGGAGCGCCGCGAGCTGCCTTCGAGAATATATTTGACGCCGAGATCATGCGCCACCTGCCGCACGTCGCTGGGTTTTCCCTTGTAGGCAAAAGTCGAGTTGCGGGCGATGACGAAAAAGCCGGGAACATTCGAGAGATCGGTGATGATGTCTTCGGTCAAGCCGTCGGTGAAGGAATCCTGGCTCGCATCGCCGCTCGAATTGACGAACGGCAGCACCGCGATACTACCCTTGGCCGGCGCCGCCATCAGCTTCGCCGGAACGTTTGCGCCAAGGTTCGCCAGCGCCGTGAGATAGAGCGGATCGTTGGACGCGATGTCGGAGAACTGTGTCATTTCTACTCCGGCAATCCGGCGAGGCGATAGGTTTCGATCCAGAATTCAAGATCCTTGGTATTCCTGAAAGCCTGATTTTCCGCCCACGTGCTGATCCGCCAATGCGGGTTGCTCGCCAGAAACAACTTAGCTTCCTCGTGAGTTTCATCGATGCGGCCAAGCCGGGCAAGCGCGGCAATCAAGAAACGCCGCGATGGAGTCCGGTAAGTTTCCTCGCGCCGCAAAGTGGCGACCGCCTTGTCGTACTGGCCGTTAAGAACCTGCGCCCGGCCCAATATCCAATAGTACCAACCTGGCGGCTGCGGATTGAGCCGAAAGGCTTTGGTTGCGGCTTCCAACGCTTCCAGCGGCCTGCCGCTTACAACTTGAAAGTCGGCAAAGAACATCCTCGCCTCGGCGTCATTGGGATTGAGCCTCAGCGAGACGTCAAATTCGATTTGCGCTTCGTCCCATCGGCGCTCGCGGCTCAGGATATTGCCGAGAACCCAGCGCGCGCCGGAACTGTTCGGGTCGATTTCGACCGCCCGCTGGGCCAACGCCAGAGCGTTGCGGCTGTGCAGTTCCCGTGGCTCGCCCCAATGCAGCCAGCCAAATGTTGTTGCCAGCGCCAGGCGCCAGTGGGCTTCGCAATAATTCGGATCGAGGCCGATGGCGCGCCGCAGTTGATACAGCGCTTCATCGTTCGCCGATTTGGATTGCGCGAAAAGATCGCGCGACCGCACCACGAGGTCATAGGCTTCGAGGCTTGCCGGCCGATAGCGGTCGGCGATGGCATTGGCGTTGAGCTTTCCGGCAATCGCCTCGACGATGCGGCGGGTCACTTCGTCCTGCACTTCGAAAATATCCGCCAGCTCACGGTCAAAACGTTCTGCCCAGACATGATTGCCGCCTTCTCCGGCGTCGATGAGCTGGACATTGATGCGGAGGCGCTTGTCGGATCGGCGGGCGCTGCCTTCGAGGATGTATTTAACGCCGAGGTCATGCGCGATCTGGCGCACGTCAGCCGGCTTTCCCTTGTAGGCAAAAGTCGAGTTGCGGGCGATGACGAAAAAGCCGGGAACATTCGAGAGATCGGTAATGATGTCCTCGGTCAGTCCATCGGTGAAGTGCTCCTGGCTCGGATCGCCGCTCATGTTTACAAAGGGCAGCACTGCGATGCTGTCCTTGGCGGGGGCGGCCATCAACTTTGCCGGAACGCTCGATCCAAGGCTCGCCAGCGCGCTGAGATAGAGCGGATCGGCGAGCAGGCCCTGGGCGTCGGGCGGCGGCAAGGAGGGTTCGGCCATGATGTTCCGGAACAGCGAATGAGCCTGTGACTATGGCGCTGACTGTGCCTGTCCGTAAAGGTGATAGTTGTTGCATCATTGCATCGGGCGCGCCAGACCGTTAGACACCGTGCGATGCGGGAGTGGCGCAATGGAGCTGTTCAAGGAATACCAGCCGTTGATTGGTGGTCTGGCCGCTCTGGCCGCCGCCCTGATTGGCTTTTCCGGTGTCATCTACTCGCAACGCCGCATCGCCAGGTTGGCGGAGGAGGGCCGCGCCCATCAGGAGAAGATGGCGCGCGAACAATCCGAGCGCACCAAAAAGGCTGAACGCGAATCCTTCAGCAACGCCATCGTCGGCGAACTCTCCGCCCTGCAATTCGGGTTCGATGGCGCCATCCGGACGCTGCAGGCGCAAACCCAGATCGCCGAGGAACTGGCGCGCATGGGCGGCGGCCGCAAGACCCAGCCGCGCGTGGTGTTCCGCTTCTCAACCCCGGTGTTTGACAGCCTCGTCGCCAAGATCGGACTTCTGTCGCCATCTCAATCCTTCGAACTCTCGCGCCTCTATGGCCAGATCAAATCCTATTCGATCCAGAGCCAGGATCAGGTGCCGGAGATGGACCCGGCGCTCGCGGCGCGCATCATGCAGTCAGGCCAGGAGTCGATGCGCAAGCTTTCGGCCGA
>JANPCS010000024.1:0-4455 GCA_031431065.1 Hyphomicrobiales bacterium
CTCGAGGCCCATCGCCACATTGGCGGAGAGAAAGCCCACCTTGTCGCCGCAGTCGTAGGTCGTGCCCTTGTATTTGAGGCCCCAGAAGGGCTGGCGCGCCATCAGCCTTTTCATCGCGTCGGTGATCTGAATCTCGCCACCGGCACCCGGTTCCTGGCGTTCGATCTCCTTGAAGATTTCCGGCTGGAGGATGTAGCGACCCGAAATGATCAGATTGGACGGCGCACTCTCGGCGTTCTTCGGTTTTTCCACCATGCTGTCGATGGTGAAGGCATTGCCACTCCAGTCACGGGCGCCGACGACGCCATAGCGGCTCACCTGCTCCCAGGGTACCTCTTCGACAGCCAGCACATTGCCGCCGCCGCGGGCCTCGTAGACATCGATCATCTGCTTCAGGCAACCGGGCTTCGCATGCATCACCATGTCGGGCAGCAGCAGCGCAAATGGCTCATTGCCGACGAGGTTCCGGGCGCACCAGACCGCGTGCCCCAGGCCAAGTGGCTCCTGCTGCCTGGTGAAACTGGTTTGGCCGGCGGCCGGCAGGTCTTGTTCCAGCATGTCAAGTTCGGCCGATTTGCCTCGCCTGCGCAAGGCCGATTCGAGTTCGTACTGTTTGTCGAAATGGTCTTCGATGACACCCTTGTTGCGCCCGGTGACGAAGACGAAATGTTCGATCCCGGCTTCGCGCGCCTCGTCGACGGCAAGCTGAATCACCGGGCGGTCGACGACGGTCAGCATTTCCTTCGGCATGGCCTTGGTGGCGGGCAGGAACCTTGTGCCCAATCCGGCCACCGGGAACACCGCCGTCTTGATCGTCCGGACCATATCTTTACCTCTTGTTCACACTGATCGGTGGCAACGTTTTAAATCTAATCGTGATAATGCACCGCAAGCCCATAAGGTTTCGTTGATGGGGCAAAAAGACGGCGAAAGCGGGAGAGCGGTATTGAGCATTCTGGTCACGGGCGGTGCCGGCTATATCGGCAGCCACATGGTGATGGCGCTGACCGACAGCGGCGAAGATGTCGTCGTGCTCGACAACCTGACGACAGGATACTGGTGGGCGGTCTCGCCCAAGGCCAAGCTGATCGAGGGCGATATCGGCGACGAGGCCTTGCTCGACCGGTTGATGGTGAATCATAAGTTCGATGCCGTGGTGCATTTCGCGGGCTCGATCGTCGTGCCGGATTCGATGCGCGATCCCTTGGGGTATTATTTTAACAACACGGTGAAGTCGCGGATGCTTATGGCTTGCGCCGTCAAGGCTGGCATTCCCCGGTTCATCTTCTCATCCACAGCCGCCGTCTACGGTAACCCGCTCACGCAACCGGTGTTCGAGGACGCGACACCAGCACCCATTTCGCCTTACGGCTCCTCCAAGTTGATGACCGAGTGGATGCTCAAGGATGCGCACGCGGCCAATGGGCTGCAATACGTTGTGTTACGCTATTTCAACGTGGCGGGCGGTGATCCGTTAGGCCGGGTCGGGCAATCGACACCACGCGCCACGCATCTGATCAAGGCCGCATGCCAGACAGCTCTCGGCCAGAAGAGCCATCTCGAGGTTTTCGGTACCGACTACGACACGCCAGACGGCACCTGCCTGCGTGACTATATCCATGTCAGCGATTTGATCTCGGCTCACGTCGATGCACTGCGACACCTCCGCGAGGGTGGCGAAAGCGGCATCTTCAATTGCGGTTACGGCAAGGGCTATTCGGTGCTTGATGTCATAAAGGCGGTGGAACGCGCCCATGGTGCGCCGCTGCCGGTCAAATATGCCGCCCGCCGCGAAGGCGACCCGGTGGCGATTGTCGCGGGTGCGGAGCGGGTGCGCTCAGTCCTCGGCTGGCAACCCAAGTATGAAAACCTCGATTTCATCGTCGAGACCGCACTCGCCTGGGAGCGCAAGCTTGCCCAGCGCAACGCGGCCTGATTCAGGCCGTAATTAGCGGGTGTGATCGAACCCTGTTAGGGTCGCGGGTGTTACGCGATCCGAATTGAAGGGATGCCATGCTCAGACGCCACTTTCTCTCGCTTGTTCTGCTGGCGCCTTTCGCTGCCGCTCCGGCCCGGGCTGACGCCAAATTCGAAGCTTTCATTCAGAGTACGTTGTGGCCACGTGTCAAGGCGGCAGGTTTTTCACGCGAACTGTTCGACAAAGCCTTCGCAGGGATTTCCGAGCCTGATCCGGCTGTCATAAAGCTTGCCGGTAACCAGCCGGAGTTCACCTCGACGACGTCCGAGTATCTGGCCAAGGCGGTGACGCCGATCCGCATCGAGACGGGCCAGGCCAAGAAGGCGGAAGAGGCAAAGCTGCTGGCGGCGATCGAAGCCAAATACGGTGTCGACCGGCATATCCTGCTCGGCATCTGGGGCATGGAGTCGAATTTCGGCAAGGACAAGGGTTCGATGAGCGTCATGCGCTCGCTGGCCACCCTCGCCTATTCGGGCCGCCGGAAGAAATATGCCAATGAGCAGCTCATTGCGGCATTCCGGATTCTCAAACGTGGTGTGGTCAGCGCGGATAATTTCAAGGGATCCTGGGCGGCAGCGATGGGCCACACGCAGTTCATTCCGGCTTCCTATATTTCCTTTGCCGTCGACTGGACCGGAGATGGCGTCAAGGACATCTGGAATTCGAAGGAAGATGCGCTGGCCTCCACTGCCAATTATCTCGCCAAGGCCGGATGGAAGTCAGACCGCCCCTGGGGCTGGGAAGTGAAGTTGCCGAATGACTTCAACCGCGCGCTCATCGGGCGATCCAAATGGCGCAGCGTGGCGGAATGGCAAAAGCTCGGAGTCGAACGGGCCGATGGGTCGAAGTTCGGTTCAACTCAGTCCGATGCTTTCGTGATGGTGCCGCAAGGCATCGATGGCCCGCGCTTTCTGGTGACCCGGAATTTTCTCGCCATCATGGACTATAATCTTTCGCATTCCTATGCGCTGGCGGTTGGCCATCTCGGCGACCGCATCGGCGGCAAGGGTCCGATCCTTGCCGCCTGGCCGGCGGTTGACTTCGATCTGTCGTTCGAACAGCGGGTGGATTTGCAGCGGCGGCTCAGCGCCATGGGCTTTGAAACAGGCGGCAGCGATGGCCGCTTTGGTGCACGGACCTACGAGGCGATCATCGCCTATCAGAAGAGCGCCGGCCTGCCGATCAATGGCACACCGTCGGTGAAACTGTTGCAGCACATCAAGAAGGCGGCTGGATGAAGTTTGTCGCCATCCTCGCGCTGTTGATTTGCGCCGCGAGCCAACAGGCTTTGGCGCAAACGGCCGACACGCCGGTGATGGGTTCGCCGGCAACCGCCGATCAGCCAGTGACAGGTGAAGTGGCCGAGTTCTCGCGCGTGCTGGCGCTTGGCGATGCCATTGGCGGTGGTCTCGGCGCGGGCCTCGTTCGCTTGACGCAGGATGGTGGGCGCTTTGAAGTTTCGATCCGCTTCAACGAGGAGTCGGGGCTGGTGCGTCCCGATGTCTATGATTGGACGGAGACGCTGCCGAAGATCTTCGCCACCAACAGTTATGATGTGGTGGTGGTGCTGATCGGCAGCAACGACCGGCAGATGATCCGCACCGCGAACGCGCGGCTGGCTTTTGGCACGCCCGCCTGGATCGAAACCTACAAGGCGCGATTGAATGAATTTCTGGATGGTCTCACGGCATCGGGCGCCAAGGTCTATTGGGTCGCCATCCCGCCCATGGCTGATACGGATTACGACAAGGACTTGCAGATGATTTCGTCCCTGCAGCGCCAGCAGGTTGAAGCACGGGGATTTGCTTATCTCAATTTCCGCCAGCAGTTCAGCAATCCCGACGGCAGCTATACCGATACCGGGCCGGACGAGACGGGAACGGTCCGCAAGCTGCGCGGCAAGGACGGCATTTCGTTTTTCAAGGCGGGCAACAACAAGCTGGCGCAACTGGTCCTGGCGGCGATCCAGAGCGGCAAAGCGGAGCGCCCACGCCTGAGTGCTGCCATTGTGGTGGAAGCACCACGCCCGCCAGCGCCAGAACACTCGGTACCGTTGTTCGGGCAAAACCTGGTGCTGGGCGGCATCCTGACGATCGAGCCCAAGGATATCCGCGTCGATGCCATGGTGGTGGCCGGCAGCAACATGAAGCCGTCGGCGGCTTTTCAGGCGATTCGCGACATGACGGTTGCAGGAAGCGGTGCCGAAAAACTGCTGCGCAAGGGCGAGATGCCACCGGTTCCCAAAGGCCGGGCGGATGATTTCGCGGTGCCGCCCGAAACCGCGCCCCAATAATTCAGACCCAGCGGAAGACGAAGAAAACCCAGACCAGCGAGATCGCCAGACCGCCCCACAAGGGCGCGCCGAAGAAGCCCAGCCAGGCAAGAAAGATGAAGCAGGTGCCGACGTGGGTGATGAACAGGCGGTCGCCTCGCGTGGTGTCCAGCCTGAACACCCCGTGGCGCGGGCCACCGCCTGG